>JAJQAD010000015.1:2137-8463 GCA_021204005.1 Clostridiales bacterium | reverse complement strand
GTTCAGAGATGGAGGGCTGTATTGCCTGCGCTTTTCAGGGGAGGCAGATGGAGCTGACGCTGCTCTTCGAACTTTTTGTCCAGGTGTATAATTGCCTGGAGGAAGACGATCTGAAAGAGGCCAGAGATACGATTTACTGGTTTTTCCATGACTACAGTGAGATTTTTGTGGAGAATGTGATTCATGACATGATCTGCCCGGAGGATAATTTCTTTGCGGATATTGTCATGAGTGCGGATCTCAGTGACCTGCGCTATCTTTATCAGTATGGTCTTCCGGTGTCGGAGAATGATCTGGCCATTGCAGAGTTTTTAAATACATTGGATGAGAAAGAAATCCAGGCCATGGCGGATACCTATACGGAAGGGTACCGCATTGGATTTGAGAATGCCGGGATTGACCTTTCAAAGAAGAAAACAGCGGAGCTGGATTTCCCCATCGGCTTTGAGCGGATGATGCGGGCTGCCATCCGGAATTTTCAGAAAATGGGTCTTGCGGTCACGGCGGCGCGGGAGCCGGTGTCCTCTTTTTCCAACAAAGGAAGCGGCAAACGGGGCGTGTATTCAACCTCTGTGAATCGCCAGTATGACTTTGATCACAGAGAGGATCGGGCGTTTTACTTTGACAAGGCGTTCACAGAGCGCTATCTGGAAGTGTACCGGACGGTATTTGAGCAGCATAAGGAGGAAGCGCTGACTTATGCCGGCCCGGCGGTGGTGGAAGTGTTTGGCGAATCTCCGTTCTCTCCGGAGAATAAGGAGTCTGCAATTCATTTTGATAAGGAACAGGAAAAGCTGAATGTCCATTTTGCTTCGGAGAGAGGCATGACCATCTATAAATATATTCCGGGCGAGGAGCGCAGCTTTACAATTATCGCTTATCCGACGCCGGAGATCGGCGCGCAGTTTGAGGAGATTTTTGCCGAGACGGTGAAGGTAAATACGTTGGATTATAAGAAATATCAGGCGATTCAGCAGCGCCTGATCGATACGCTGGACGGCGCAGAGCGGGTACACATTGTCGGCTGCGGGGAGAATCACACCGATCTGATAGTGGCGATTCACCAGTTGGATGATCCCGACACGCAGACTTCGTTTGAAAACTGTGTGGCGGACATCAACATTCCTGTAGGCGAGGTCTTTACCTCCCCGGTTTTGGCCGGCACGGACGGCGTGCTCCATGTGACGGAAGTGTTTTTAAACGGCCTCCAGTATCAGAATCTGGAGCTTGTGTTCAAAGACGGAAAAATCGCATCCTACTCCTGCACAAATTTCGATTCGGAAGAGGAGAACCGGAAATATATCAAGGACAATGTCCTGATGCACCACGATACGCTTCCCATGGGCGAGTTTGCCATTGGCACCAACACCACGGCATACCGCATGGCGAGAAAGTACCAGATTCAGGACAAGATGCCGATTCTGATCGCGGAGAAGACGGGGCCTCACTTTGCGGTGGGCGACACCTGCTATTCCCGTGAGGAGGAAGTAGAGCGGAAAAACCCGGACGGTAAATTTATCGTGGCAAAGGAAAATGAATGCAGCGTGCTGCGCAGCGAGGATCCGGCGAAAGCCTATTTCAACTGTCATACGGATATCACGATCCCCTACAATGAGCTGGGTGCGATCACGGCAATTTATCCGGATGGAAGTACCGCGGATATCATCCGGGACGGCGTCTTTACGGTCGAGGGGACGGAGGAACTGAACGGGCCGCTGAGGGAAGAATAAAACAGCGACAGAACTGATCGCAATGATAGAGGTATATTGCGCGCAGCAGCTGGAACAGAAAGGAGACAGTGAATAATTATGCCAAAAGTAGGAATTGTGATGGGCAGCGATTCGGATATGCCCGTGATGTCAAAAGCAGCAGAGATACTGGATAAATTGGGAATCGACTATGAGATGCGTATCATCTCGGCTCACCGCGAACCGGACATTTTTTTCGACTACGCGAAGAACGCGGAGGAGAGAGGATATAAGGTGATTATTGCCGGAGCAGGAAAGGCGGCTCATCTTCCGGGCATGTGTGCGGCTCTGTTTCCCATGCCGGTGATCGGCATCCCGATGAAGACTTCGGATCTGGGCGGGGTGGATTCCCTCTACTCCATTGTACAGATGCCGAGCGGCATCCCGGTGGCGACGGTGGCTATTAACGGCGGAGCTAACGCCGGTATTCTGGCGGCAAAGATTCTGGCTACCGGTGATCCGGAAATTCTGGAACGCCTGAAAGCTTACTCCGAGGAGTTAAAAGATCAGGTGGTAGCGAAGGATGAAAAGCTGCAGCAGACAGGGTGGAAAGAGTATTGATGCCAGGTGTGCAGGATAATCCCAATTAATATTTAATTTCATCGTTAATAAATGTGAAAAACTAATTAAATATACGATGATACGAGGAATATACCCCTTTTTTCGCTTAAATTATGTTAATATACTAATTAAATTTATATATGAAAGAAAATATACATTAATCAAAGGAGACCCAAGTATGGATTACAAGACTTCAGGCGTCGATATCGAGGCCGGCTACAAGTCCGTGGAACTGATGAAGGAACATGTAAAAAAGACCATGCGCGCGGAAGTGCTCGGCGGCCTTGGCGGATTTTCCGGCGCTTTCTCCCTGGCAAAGATCAAGGAGATGGAGGAGCCGGTATTGCTGTCCGGGACAGATGGCTGTGGAACCAAGGTAAAGCTGGCATTTCTGATGGACAAGCACGATACGATAGGCATTGACGCGGTGGCCATGTGTGTCAACGACATTGCCTGCGCCGGCGGCGAGCCTCTCTTTTTCCTGGATTACATTGCCTGTGGGAAAAACTACCCGGAAAAAATCGCGGAGATCGTGAAAGGCGTGGCTGAGGGTTGTCTCCAGTCAGATGCGGCTCTGATCGGCGGCGAGACGGCGGAGCATCCGGGGCTGATGCCCGAGGACGAGTATGATCTGGCCGGATTTGCCGTGGGCGTCTGTGACAAAAAGGACCTGATCACCGGAGAGAACCTGGCGGACGGCGATGTCCTCATCGGCATGGCTTCCACGGGAGTTCACAGTAACGGATTTTCCCTGGTTCGGAAAGTATTCGAGATGACGGAAGAGTCTCTGAATACATACTATGATGAGTTGGGCAAAACTCTGGGCGAGGCGCTGATCGCACCGACCCGGATTTATGTAAAAGCGTTAAAGAGTATCAAGAATGCGGGCGTCACGGTGAAAGCCTGCAGTCATATCACCGGCGGTGGATTTTATGAAAATGTGCCCCGGATGCTGGTCGACGGCACCCATGCGGTGATTGAGAAAGACAGCTATCCCGTTCCGCCGATTTTTACCCTCCTGCAGAAAACGGGGGATATCGCGGAGCAGATGATGTACAACACTTACAATATGGGGATCGGCATGATCGTGGCGGTGGATCCGGCGGATGTAGAGGCTGCTATGGACGCGATCCGCGCGGCGGGGGACACTCCGTATGTGATCGGCCGGATTGAGGCAGGAGAAAAGGGAGTGACTTTATGTTAAAAATTACAGTCATGGTTTCCGGCGGCGGAACGAATCTGCAGGCTATCATAGACAGCATTGCAGATGGCAGGATTACCAACGCACAGATTGTGTCGGTCATCAGCAATAACCCGTCGGCTTTCGCTCTGGAACGGGCAAGGAAAGCGGGGATTCCCGGCCAGTGCATTTCTCCGAAGCAGTATGAGAGCAGAGAGGCTTTTAACGAGGCGCTTCTGGCAGCGGTGGATGAGACGGGGGCTGATCTTATCGTGCTGGCGGGATTCTTAGTTGTGATTCCGGAGCAGATGATTGCCCGCTACCGCAACCGGATTATCAATATTCATCCGTCGCTGATTCCGTCGTTCTGCGGGACAGGCTATTATGGATTGAAAGTGCATGAGGGCGTGCTGGCGCGCGGGGTAAAAGTCACCGGAGCTACCTGCCATTTTGTGGATGAGGGAACCGATACCGGACCGATCATTCTGCAGAAAGCAGTGGAGGTAAAGGAGGAGGATACCCCCAAAACCCTCCAGCAGAGAGTGATGGAGGAAGCCGAGTGGATTATCATGCCGCAGGCGATTGATTTGATTGCAAATGGAAAAGTGTCCGTCGTGGACGGACGGGTACGCATTGCAGAATAATAATGAATTGATATAATCTGGACAGATTATTCATATTTCTGTGTGCAATGAATGGCTATAATACGTGAAATACATATTTGAAGAGAACGGTTTCAAGCGGAAAAAGAACGGAGGTATATCATGAAAGTTTTAATTGTAGGAAGCGGCGGACGTGAGCATGCGATCGCCATGAGCGTTGCGAAAAGCAGTAAAGTGGATAAGATTTACTGTGCGCCGGGCAACGCCGGTATCGGACAGATCGCCGAGTGCGTTCCCATCGGAGCCATGGAGTTTGACAAGCTGGCGGCTTTTGCAAAGGAGACAGCCATTGACCTCACTATCATCGGCATGGATGATCCGCTGGTGGGCGGCGTGGTAGACGCATTTGAGGCGGAAGGTCTTCGCGTTTTCGGGCCGAATAAGGCGGCCGCGATCCTGGAGGGCTCCAAAGCTTTTTCCAAAGATCTGATGAAAAAATACAATATTCCTACTGCGGCGTATGAGAACTTTGACAATCCGGAAGCGGCGCTTGCCTATCTGGAGACCGCGAAGATGCCCATCGTTCTGAAGGCGGACGGTCTGGCTCTGGGCAAGGGCGTGCTGATCTGCAACACGCTGGAGGAGGCAAAAGCCGGTGTGCAGGAGATCATGATGGACAAGAAGTTCGGCTCCGCCGGCAACCAGATGGTGGTCGAGGAGTTTATGACGGGCCGCGAGGTGTCCGTGCTCTCCTATGTGGATGGGAAGACCATCAAAATCATGTCTTCTGCGCAGGATCACAAGCGTGCGAAGGACGGTGATCAGGGACTGAACACCGGCGGTATGGGAACCTTTTCTCCGAGCCCGTTTTATACGAAAGAAGTCGACGATTTCTGTCAGAAATATATCTTCCAGCCTACCGTGGACGCCATGGCTGCGGAGGGAAGACCGTTTAAGGGAATTATTTTCTTTGGCCTGATGATTACAGAAGACGGACCGAAGGTTCTGGAGTACAACGCCCGCTTCGGCGACCCGGAGGCACAGGTGGTGCTGCCGCGGATGAAAAATGACATCATTGAGGTGATGGAGGCATGCATCGACGGGACTCTGGATCAGATTGACCTGCAGTTTGAGGATAACGCGGCGGTCTGCGTGGTGCTGGCCAGCGACGGTTACCCGGTGTCCTATCAGAAAGGATTCGAGATCAAAGGGCTGGAGAATTTCGAGAATAAGGACGGTTATTATTGTTTTCATGCAGGAAGCAAGTTAAACGATGAGGGAAAGATTGTGACCAACGGCGGACGTGTGCTGGGAATTACGGCGAAGGGTGCCGACCTGAAGGAAGCCCGCGCCAATGCCTACAAAGCGACGGAGTGGATTGACTTTGAGAATAAGTATATGCGTCATGATATCGGAAAGGCGATTGATGAGGCATAAGCGACTGTCTGCGGCGAGCTTTTTGAACCGTGTTATCCAAGAACAGGCAGCGCAATTGCAAATTGTTGTATTGGCGATGTGGGATGGAATTCTGGCGGAGTGATTGAGTATGAAGAGAGCGGTAATCTTTGATATGGACGGAACTCTATGGGATTCCGTGGATAACATTGTAATTTCCTGGAACCGGGCGCTTCAGGAGATCGGCATGAGCGACCTGGTCATCACAAGAGAGAGTCTGCTCGGTCTCATGGGAAAGACTATGGACAAATTTGCGGAAGCGTTTTTCCCGCAGTATAGTCCGGAAAAAGGCATGGAACTGTTTCACGTCCTGGAGCTGGCGGAGAATGAATATCTTCGTCAGCACGGGGCGGTTTTACTGGGTGATGTGGAGGCGGTATTTCGCAGGTTGCATGAGCTGGGCTGGGGCGTCTGCATCGTGAGCAACTGTCAGTCCGGATACATTGAAGCATTTCTGGAGCACTATCATCTGGAAAACCTGGTAGACGATACCGAGTGCTATGGCGATACAGGCCGCGGTAAGGCGGATAATCTGAAAGCTGTGATAGAGCGCAATCACCTGAAAAAATATTGGTACCTGGGCGATACGCAGGGAGATTACGATGCCTGTGCGGAGGCGGGCGTGCCGTTTGTCTGGGCTTCCTATGGATTCGGAAGCGTGGATGCCAAGGTGCCGAAGGTGGATTCACTGGAGGAAATTCTGCAGGCAGTGTAGCAATTCGCGGATGTCACCATTTACACCAGGGTCAGAATAAGTGAGATATAAGTGAGATAGGGAAT
>JAJQAD010000015.1:0-2037 GCA_021204005.1 Clostridiales bacterium | reverse complement strand
CTGTGATTTCCGTAATCGAACTTATACAACGTAGGAAATCTGTGATTTCCGTAATCGAACTTATACAACGTAGGAAATCTGTGATTTCCGTAATTGAACTTATGCAAAACAGATCATGAATGGAGCCGGCTATGGATTTTATTGCTGATGAGTATGTAAAACATAACGGAGAAAACTTATGGGATTTTGAAATCCTGGAAGGCTGCGACTGTATCAATGTGAATCATATCCATCCGTTGAAGCAGCGGGATGTCAGCGCTCTGGCTCGTATTTTGAGTTATGACGCACATATACAGGAAGCGATTGTCTTTGGCAGCTCCGTGAGATTTGACTGCAATTCGGCCAGTGATCTGGATGTGTTGATCGTCCGTGATGATGATAAAATGAGAATAGATGCTCCGGTCGATGAAATATGCAGTGAGATGGATGTTATTTTTGCATCGCATCTGGGGAAAAGGCTGAGGGATGAGATCGCTCGTACTGGTGTGCCGGTTTACAGGAGGTGACATATTTTGTGCGATATCCGATATTTTAAATCTGCGTACCATAACTATGAGGTAGCAGAAAAACTGATGCAATATTATCAGAGTGATGAGCTTTTTCTCAATGATGTTGCCTATAACCTTCAGCAATGTATCGAAAAAACGCTGAAGGCTTTTTTGGAATGCAAAGGTGTAACTGTCCCTCAGACTCATAGTATCCGGAAACTGGTTGACATGTCGAAAAATAATGGATCCGTGGTTGAGATTACAGACTGGGTTAGAGAAAACGTATATGAAATTGAGAGCTGGGAGGCAGATACCCGTTATAATTTTGATATGGTTCTTCAAGTGGAGAGAATTTCGGTTGGCTTGCGGGAAGTAAAAGGTTTTTTGAATATGAATTACTTAAAACCGGTGCTTGATGCCAAAATTACGGACGAAGTAAAAAAGCAGCTTCGAGAGAAGATGCCTCGTAATATCGAGATCAGAGATGATTTTGAGTGGAATTGTTATTATAGTATTTTTCGGAAGCAGCTAAGTGTAGGATAGGTTAAATAATTGAAAGGTGTGTCTGTACAATATTATCTGCTTTCTCTTTTTGTAGTTTTTCATAGCTTGGCAAAATTTTCTGTTGATTTTTTCATTTCTCCGCATATAATAAATAAGGCATGCGGCAAGCATGCTCATGAAAAAGGCCTTGGGTTTCCTGCAAGAAAAGCAGGAATTTCATTGACGGATTCCTTTTTTGTGTTATAATGTTTATAGAAGATAGCGGCGATGACCAGCTATCGTGGTGATGAAACAGTTGACTGTGTCGGAATGCAGCCACCTGTGGAGCCAGCCCGTGGGTTATGCGGTTACCACAAGCCGACTAGATTCCCTGGAATCGAATGAAAACGCTTGAGTGAGAGTCTTGCAATGGCAAGGCTCTTATCTTTTAGATTGGAGGTGTAGTATGGCCGGACAAGCTTTGGATATTCTTTATCAGGCTGCTTCTGTATGGAATGAATTAACAGAATACAGTTATGCCTTGACATACGGCTATAAAAAACAGCTTTATACCGTCAATCTGACTTTCTCTTTGGAGGATTTTCCACATCTTGCAGAATTTCAATATTTACGGGATTTATCCTTGCCGAGGTACAATCCGCGTAAAACCGTGGATCGAATCCTTAACCATAAAATTACATTCGAGCAAATCACCAAAGGTGAACAGTATGAGGAGTTCGTAAAACCCCGTCTTGAAGCCTTGACTCGTTTAAAGGATATTATCGAAAAAGATTTTTCGTTCTTTTCCTATATGCCCCGCATGTATCCATTTACCACAATGATAAAAGCGGATTATCTGATATCGAGTCATCTGGATACAACGAATTTTGTGTTTATTATCAAAGCCGGTTCTGATGGCGCAGCAAAGTGTGATTATCTTTGTTGCTCCGCGTTCATCAAGGGTGAGCGAGATTATGAATGCAATCAGCGTACACGTACGATCCTGAAAAAAGAACGTTTACATATTTCATCACAGGAAAGTAAGATTCTATATGATCGTCTGACT
>JAJQAD010000226.1 GCA_021204005.1 Clostridiales bacterium | reverse complement strand
TCGGAGATCAGTTCAAAACTCTCCACCATATCCTGTTTTTTCTGCATCACGTAATACTTTTCCAGAAAAATAGAATTGAGGAGCCAGCAGACCAGGATAGCCCCGGCCGCCAGCACACAGATGATAATTGTGATTTGAAAAGTAAGATAACGCCTTTTTTTCATACTTCAAACTTATATCCGATTCCCCAGATGGTCTTGATATATTCTCCTTTATCCCCGAGTTTGCTGCGCAGCTTTTTTACATGCGTGTCAATGGTACGCGCATCCCCGAAATAATCGTAATTCCACACATGGTTCAGTATCTTTTCTCTGGACAGGGCGATGCCTTCATTCTCCATAAAATAATTGAGCAGTTCAAATTCCTTGAAACTCATCCCCACATCGGTTCTGCCGTCAAGCGTAACCGTGTGAGCGGCTTTATCCAGACAGATGCCGCCGACCTCCAACAGTCCCTCTGTCGTATACTGCCCGGTCCGCCGCAGAATCGCCTCCACGCGTGCTACAAGGATTTTCGGGGAAAACGGCTTGGAGATATATTCGTCCACCCCCAGATCAAATCCCATCAGCTCATCGCTCTCATCACTCTTTGCCGTCAGCATAATGATCGGCACCTTGGAAGTCTCACGGATCTCCTTGCAGACCTCCCATCCGTTCATTTTCGGCATCATCACATCCAGGATGATCAGCGCGATATTTTTTTCCTCATAAAAAACATCCAGGGCTTCCTCTCCGTTGGAGGCTTCCATCACATCGAAATCTTTTTTCACAAGAAAGTCCCGCACCAACTTGCGCATCCTGCTCTCATCATCCACGACAAGTATTTTCAGTTTCTCCATCGCTTATCCTCCATTCCGTTTTTCTACCCTTTATTCCGTAATTCATTTCAGAAATCAAAATCATATTTATTCTGAATTATCCAATTATGTATCCTAGTATAAAAATATGTTAAGAATGTGAATATTTCCGGTGAAAATCCATTTTTATTCTGTGGAAAATACCTTGTTATAAACTGTTTAAGCCGTGATGCCATTCCGCAATTCTCCGGATAAGCCGATCTGTATCCCGTTGGGGATGCTGCAACAATTCTTACTGCAAAACTTTCCGTACATGACATTTATTCTCTCAGCAGACCGCACCGCACGCACTTCTCCAGGTTCGTCAGCATCCGCCGCAGATCCTCCTCTGACGCCGCAAAGGAAAACCGCACGCAGACCGCGTCCTCCTCACCGTAAGCATCTCCGGGCACGCCGGCAATCTTCGCCTGCTCCAGAAGTTCATCGCACAGCTGCGCGCTGCTCTTTTCCGTGTCAAACCGCACCCAGGCGTAAAACGCTCCCTGCGGAGCGAGAAACTCCACGCCGGGAATCTTTGCGATTCCCTCTACCAGAAGATCACGCCGCCGCTCATATGCCTGCCGCATCCGCTCCGTATCCTCCACGCAGTCCAGCGCCACCAGCGCCGCCTTCTGCAAAAATCCGCTGGTACAGCTCATGGAATGCTGGAAAAGCTTCAGCACCACCTGATACAGATCAGAATTGCAGGCCAGATAACCGACCCGCCATCCGGTCATGGCACTGCATTTGGAAAACCCATTCACCACGATCACCCGATCAAAAAACTCGGGGAACGACGCCATGCTGACTACTGCACTTTTGCCATACATAATTTTTTCATAGATTTCATCCGAGAGCACATAAACCTCCGGATGGTTTCTCAAAAAAGCGCTGACCGCCTCGATATCAGCATTCGTAAGAACGCGTCCCGTCGGGTTGTTCGGGTAATTTAAGATCAGAAGCTTCGTCCGCTCCGAGGCCGCTGCCTCCAGAGCCTCCAGTGTAATCCGGTAATTATCCTCATATTTCAGATGAACCGCTACCGGCACGCCGCCGCTGACTTCCACGATTGACGGATAAGAGACCCACCCCGGCGTCAGCCAGATCGCCTCATCTCCCGGATTGAGCAATGCACGGACGGCAAGATAAACCGCCAGCTTTGCCCCCGGTGTGATCAGAATCTGATCCTTCGTGTAGGGCGCGTCATTCTCCTCGTTCAGCTTGATCGCGATACGGATGCGAAGGTCCTCATTCCCCTTGCTGTCTGTGTAGTGTGTATATCCTGCCGCCAGCTGCCGCGTCACCTCGTCGCAGATCGGCTGCGGCGTCGGAAAATCCGGTTCCCCGCCGGTCAGGTTGATAATTTCGCTGTCTGTTTTCTGCAGTTCCTTCGTCTTCGCCAACAGAGTTACTGACTTTGACGGCTCTACACCGCAGATTTTCTCATTAAAACTCATTTTTTCCTCCGTAAAACAACAATTTTATACAGTATATCATACTTAAGCAGAAAATCTATTGATTTTTTTCCGGTTTCGGGGTATAACTCCAGCCATACGATTCTAATTCTTATATAAATCCTCTAAAGTCACCAGTGTAACTTCCCCCTTGTCTCCCAGGTCACGCAATGCCGGTGTAAAACCGCTCTTTGAAAATATATAGTAATGAAACACACCGTTTTTGCGAAAAACAGCAGCATACCTGCGAAGCAGTTCCAATTCCTCTACACCGATTTTTTCATTCCGATATTTGCAGGAACCAATCAGATATTCACTTCCTTCTACAGAAGTCCCTACAATATCAATCTGTACCTCTTTTCTTGTTTTCGCATCAGTGCCCCACCATTGTCCGATATCACATATCGCTATCGGAAGATTTTTCGCATACCTCAAAAGATAGTCCCTGCATATTTTTTCAAATACCAGACCCATGTAATCAGGAAAATAGCGGCGGACAACCTGATCATAAACAGATTGTATCCTTCCGGCGCTGATCACCGACATATTACGCGGGACAAAACGATACCAGAAACGGAAGAAATTATCATCTATGGCATAAATGGTCTTTTTCCCCTGTTTTTCTGTGACAGGGAATTCTTTTCTTAGAATCCCCAGGTTTAAAAGGACTTTTAAATATTTCGCGCACACGCCGGATTCCAGCCCTGCTTTTGTGGCGATTTCATTCGCGCGGCTGGCTCCCCCCGCAATAGCGGATATAACTGAATTGTAAATCGCCGGTTCACGAAGCTCCTGTTTCAACAGATTTTCCGGTTCCTCAAACAAATAACCCGATGTGCAAAACAGATTTTCCAGGAGTGCATCATCCAGGCTGTCTTCCACCTCCAGTTTATTGAGATAATGCGGAATACCGCCTGTAATGCCATACAAAAGCGCCTGTTCTTCCACGGAAAGATCAGGATAAAACACGGTCATCTCCCGGTAGTCCAACGCCTGAATTTTAAACTGTGCTGTCCGTCTTCCATACAGCGGACTCTCATAGCCCAACACCTGATATTCCATAAAACTCATGGAAGAACCGCACAAAATCAAATACAGCTGACTATCCTGCCATCTATGATCAATCAAATGCTGAAGGCGGGAGGAAACAGACTTTTCCGCTCTTGCCAGATAGGGATATTCATCAATCACAAACACCAGTCTCTCTTCCGCCGCCATCGCAGTAATCTCATCAAACGCATCCGCATAACTGCGAAACGCAAGCTCACTGGTACTGTCCGGATTCTTACATAAATAGATTGCTTTTGACAAAGCCTCCAGATTCTCCTGGGAGGACGAATCCAATGCGGAGAAATAAACCGTCTTCTTATCTTTACAGAATTCGTTGATCAGTGCTGTCTTACCGACCCGTCGTCTGCCATAAATAATAATACACTCAAACTTTCCCCTCTCATATCTGCGGCCCATGGTGTGCAGCTCTTTTTCCCGGCAATGAAACATATTCCGTCTCCTCTCCCACGCAAAATGCGAACTCACGAGTTGGTGAATTATGAGTTTATTATAGCCGTATTTTGAAGTAAGTCAACTTTCGTCATAGAAAAGCTATTGGTTTTTTTTCGGTTTCGGGTTATAATGAGTACAATATTTACAAAAATCACAGGAGATTGGGTATGGAAAAAGTTGGTTATATGGGCATCGCCGGAAGTTTTTCTGAAGTCGCTGCCGGAAAACTACTGGAACTCGCAGGGATGACGGAAGCAGAACTGGTTCCGCTGGTATGTTCCCAGAATATTCTGGACGCATTGCGCGCCGGAGAGATCGCATACGGCGTCCTCGGCATCCGAAACACGACAGCCGGACCGGTGTCAGAATTCGTAGAAGCATTTCAGGATGTAGAATATGAAGTGCTCGGTGAGTACATATTACCGATTCACCACTGTCTGTTTAAAAAATCCGGCATCGCGGAGGAGGCGCTGACAGAAGTGGCATCCCATCCCCAGGCGTTCGGCCAGACGATACACACCAGGGCGGCGCGTTGGCCGCAGCTGGCGGAGCACGAGATTGAGGATACCGCCATCGGCGCCGAATTTCTGGCAAAAGGAGAACTCCCCGACACCGCGGCAGTCATCTGCAGCATCCGGGCCGGACAAATGTGGGGACTGGATCTGATCGCACAGAATATCGAAGACTCCACGGAAAACAGAACCACGTTCTGGCTGCTGCGGCTGACAGGACAAAACAACTGAAAATTGCAGATACAAAAATGCAGATATACAAAAAGAGCAGCTTCACTGCTCTTTTTCGTTTTCTGACGATTTTATATTTTTCAGGAAAATATACGCTTTTTTACATGGGTCTGATATCTTACCACTACTTTACAAACTTCTGAATTGCGTCGTTTAGCTCATCGATTTTCGCGTAGTCCTTATTTTCCACTGCCTCCACCATACAGTGATTGATATGATCAGACAGCAGCACCTTGCCCGCATTGTTGATGGCGGAGCGCACAGCGGCAAGCTGAATCAGTATCTGCGCGCAGTCCTCGCCGTCATCCACCATGCGCTTCACTGACTCGAGATGGCCGATTGCCCGGGCAAGACGGTTGGATACTGCCTTCGCATTGGGATGGTTGTGGTCATGGCTGTGCGGTTCATGGGCATTGGAATGTGAATGTGTATGTATCCCGGCATTCCGGTCTTCATTTTTTTCCTGCATCAGCTTCATTCCTTTCAGATCTGGTTGAACGCTGGTATTATCATAACAGAATTTCCGGAAAATGCAAATCACGACTTTCAGTTTCTTTTCGTTTTCTTTCAGCCCAGGCACACTCTGATCTGTTACTATTCACAATTTTCCCGCCTCAGATACACAAGACTCTTTTTATATTTCTCCAGTGAGGATACCTCCAGAAGAATAGATATGTCCTTCTTCATCTGCGGTCTTACCCGCTCCCAGTCAATCTCTCCCTCCCCCACTGCCAGATGTGAATCAACTTTTCCATCATTGTCGTTTATATGATAATGAGCGATATAGGGCGCACACGCTTTCTCCCATGCGGCAATCCCCGATCTGGAAATATTCGCGTGCGCGAGATCCAGACAGATTCCAAAGCGCTTTCCCTGCATCCGCTCCGCAAGAGCAACCAGGCAGTCCGGCTCCTCGTCAAACATATTTTCCATATAAACGGAAAAATCCGGATAGTCCTCCAGAAGTGCTGTCAGATATTCCTCATTCCGGTCAATCCACCCCTGCCGGTAATTCGGCTCATAAAAATTCGGGATGATATTTGTGTGCAGAATGATTCCCCTGACCTGCAGGCGCAGGGCAATCTCACAGGCCTGTCGGATACGGTAGTCGCTGGTCCGCCGGATCATCCTGTCACTGGAATGCACGGCAATATCCAGAAAGGGGCCGTGCAGCGTGTCCTGACTTCTGTCCCGTTCCGCCTGCAGATATTCCCGGATACGCCGCTCTGTCTCCTCTTTCTGATCCAACATCCCCGGATACATGAAATCATCGTATTCAAACGGGATGCCCAATTCTGTCCACTCTTCCAGATGCTCCAGATCCGGAATTCCGCTATACTTCATTGCTTCCCTCCTGCTCCCGCGCACACTTTGTTCAAAGAATATACCATGACCCCCTGTGACTTTCCTTTCAGGGGAATCTCCCCCACTTCCGTCACGTCCAGGCGGTTTTTTAACAGCTCATAGACAGCCTCGCTGATCAGAATCTGTCCCGCTTTCGCATTCGCCTCCAGCCGGGCCGCCGTGTTGACGGTATCTCCGATTGCAGTATAGTCCATCCGGAATTCCGATCCGATATTTCCCACAACCGCATACCCGCAGTTCACGCCGATGCCGTAGCTGACCTTTTTGCCAAACCGCTCCTGAAACGTCGCGGCGATCCACTCACTCCCGGCGGCGATATCCCTGGCCGCGCAGACTGCTTTGTAAATATAATCGTCGCTGTCAAAGGGAGCGTTAAACACTGCCATGGCCGCGTCGCCGATAAACTTATCCAGGGTTCCCCCGTTTTTAAAAATCGCGTCCGTGACAAGGCCGAGATATTCATTGAGAATCTCCACCACCTCTTCGGGCTGTAATGCCTCGCTCAGCGGCGTAAAACCGCGGATATCCACAAACAGCACAGCGATATGGCGCTTCTCCCCGCCCAGCTTCAGCTGATAGTCCTGATTCTTTGCGATTTCTTCCACCACCTGCGGCGCCACATACTTCTGAAAAGCTCCCATGATTTTTCTCCTGTGGAGAGCCTCAGCCGCATATTTGCTGACAATGCTCCAGACCAGAACCGCCAGGACAGCCAGCGGCAGCGTAATCATATTGATTACCAGTCCCCGTTCGTCAAGCCTCAGGCTGAGCAGATGCTGTGCGGCCACAATCAGAACCGCAGCCAGAGCGCTTCCCCAGACCGGCATCGCACACGCCAGCAGAGTAAACAAAAACACGATTGCCGCGCAGACAGCCGCATTCGCGTATGTACCGGCATAAACCAGGCTGCGCTGCTCCAGCAATCCCTGCACAATGTTCGCCTGAATCTCCACGCCGTACATCTGTGCCCCGGCAGTTACCGGCACCGGATAGGAGTCTCCCATACCGGCCGCATAAGCACCCACCAGGACAATGCTGTCCTCAAACGCTGCTGCCGGAATATTGCCCTCCAGCACATCGATCAGGGAAAGAATCTCGTAAGATCCCGGCTCGGCAGTATAGTCGATATAGATTCCGCCATTTTCATCCGTCGGCATGTAATCCGCAGGATTCTCCGCCTCCGCGTCACCGCCCTGCGCCATCTGCACGACAGCGGACGCAAATGACTGATACCCCTCCACTTCCAGCAGAGTATAGCGCACCGCGTTGTCCGTAGAGTCCTGTACGGTATTTGCAAATCCCATGCTGACCACATCCGACAATTCTCCAAAGGGTTCCTCCACCATATCGATATGAAGAGCATTGACCCGGCTGACTCCATCCGTCGTCTCAATCTTTGTAGAAAACACAAGGTTGCCGGCCATCACGATATTCGAATATTTCTCACAGGCATCCACGAAAAGCTGATCCTCGTCACCCTTTTCATTGACAAGCAGGATATCAAACCCGATTACCCGGGGCGCGTACTCTCCCCCGTCCAGAATCTCGATCAGCTCCGCATACGGTTCCCTCGTCCAGGTCTCAAACTGCCCCAGCGCGTCCAGCGTTTTCTCGTCGATTGCGATAATCTTGATCGATGAGTCCACACTGTTCTCCCGCTGATAGACAGCATCCTGCAGGGTGAGGTTCAGATTTGCAAACCAGTGGCCGGAGATACTCAGAAAAGTGAAAATTGCCAGAACCAGGGCAGCCGCAATGTTTATTTTCTTCTTATTCTCCTTTTTTCCGTTCCCTTTTCCTCTTCGCATAACAGCACACCTCTCCCAGGACAAACGGCACAAACAGCAGACCCATAGCCGCCTGTGTACTCTCACTCAGGGTGTATTCCATACATTCATATCCGTTTTCCGTTTCCGTGATTTCATAGTATAATACTCCTGTATAATTGCCGGTCCCCGTAATTGTGAAACAAAAATCTTCCACATCAGATACCATATGTTCCCCGGATCCCATCATAGAATCATTCACTGTAATTTCCAGGAAAAACCCCTCATCATACGTCGCATATATCGTAAAATCACTGCTGCTGATTTCCCTTGCTGTGATCGTATAAACCGGGCTGGTCGCGTCTGACGGCAGACAATAATTGTCATTATACAATTCGGTCACTGTACAGGTAAAGCTGCAGCCTGCATTGACATTGTCGACGCCATCTGTGTAGCCTTCACTCAATTCTACCGTTTCGTCAAACGAATCGCCCTCCAGCACATTGCCCAGCGTTACGGTCGGCATTTTTGCATATCCATCGTATACCAGACTCTCAGGTGCCGTCCACTCCAGCTTAACCTCTCTCGGTTCAATCACAAAATCCAGCTGAATAATCTCCTCGCTTCCGTCACTCCACTGATAGTTCTCGCTGTCTGTGAGATTCAGCGCCACCGTGTAAGTGCCCGTATCTGTTCCTCCCCCTTCATCGTTCACCTCGTAAAGATCAGAATCCGGTATTTCAGCTGCCTGATACTCCCCATTATAAACCGTTGATTCAATGGTCGGTATCTCCACTGACTGCTTCGTAATTGAAAACGTATAGGTCAGCGTCCCTGTGTAGCTTCCGGTTCCCGTGATCGTAATCGTCGCTGTCCCCGGGGGTTTGACAGTTAAATAGAGAAAAAACCTATCGCAGACCGCATAAAGTC
>JAJQAD010000166.1 GCA_021204005.1 Clostridiales bacterium | reverse complement strand
TAATCAAAAAAGCCCTTAAATTCAATGATTTAGGGCTTGACATAATAGGAAGGAACATCAAATATATGCGTTTGCCATAAAGTAGATATATAATTATGAGAAAGTGATATAGTAAAATCAAAAAAGATTGTCAGCAAAATATTCCTCAGCAAATGATTTTGCGTCCTCGAGATTTGCCGGAATCGTCAGATAGATATTTTTATCCTGATATTCTTTCCTCAGGTATCCATCTCCGCAGCGAGAAGGAACGGTGATATAGTCGCACTCTTTTTTTACATAGCAGTTTCTTTTCGTTGCTTTCCTACGGTGTGCAGAATCGACAAATGCACCGACGCTCTTGTGGATGGCATAGTCTTCCTCCGGCAGGTAGTAATAGTTTTCGCAGTCAGAGAAAAAGTGTTTCAGGAAGCCATGGCGGAGCGGGAAACGGATCAGTCCGCCGTCGCTGTTCAGCAAAAGTGAGGAGCCTTCGCAGGTCATATGAATGCTCTGGGGAAGCGGATAATTTGTGCGGAACTTCATATTATAGTAGGAAGAGTGATTGTACGCGGAGTTATCTGTGCAAAAGGAATTATTCCGCGATGTTTCCGCAAATGTTTCAGTATTCTCAAATTGGCTCTCCGCGGAATCTTCCCTGAACACGTCGGTAATTTCATATTGTCCGTCTCTGAGTTGATAATAGGACAGGATTCCGAGGAGATCAAACATTCCCTTTACGTCTTCCTGATTATGCAGGAGAAGGAGGGAGAGAATCTCCGGATCCGGGTGCGCTGCATATTGATGGTAGATTTCGATAAGCTGTCCACCGTCGTATTTGTCCTCGCGGCTGCATCCCAGAAACTGTTCTATCGATTTCTGGCGGTAGGAAGGGAGGTGGAGCAGGGATTTCATTCCGGCTGCCTCCCGATAAAGGTCAATGGATTTGAGACTTTCCAGTAAAATGATTTTATCTGTGGAGGAGACATCTGAGGTTTCCGTGAGGGAAGTGTTTTTTAAAGAGTCAGATGCCGATGCTGTCTGGTATCCCCAGTGAGCCATTCTCTTCTGTACAAACGGCAAGTCGAATGTAGTTCCGTTAAATGTGATTACAATGCTGTGTGTGCTGAGCAATTCCAGAAATGCTTCCAGCACCGGTTTTTCCTCCATCTTGTTTTCCGCAAAAAAAAGTTCAATTACAACTTCCTCTCCGGACAGATAACCGCATCCGATGCAGTAAATATGGTTTTGCGCGGGGGAAAGTCCGGTGGTCTCAATATCAAAAAGCAGCATGTCCTCGGTCAGGTAGTGCTGCTGGAATATGGGCAAAGTATTTTTCGGAAATGTTTCTTTCCTGTAGATCATAGGTGTTCTCCTTACCTTATATTTGAAGCGATTTTTTGGGTAAAATTCGCAATTTATGTAATGTTGAAATTTATCTGTTTAACCCCATAAGAAACATGGTTATTCCGTATGGTTTTGCTAAATCGTCTGTGGCAGTGGAATTATTTGTGTAATAGTGACAGTATACAACATTTTTTCGTATTTGTGTTTTTTTTTCAAAACATCCCGCCATATATAGGATTTTGTGATACAATAAATTGATGAATTCGGGCGTTTTCTGCGTTCGTATGATAAATTTTTAAGAAAGAAGGGCTAGGTTATGGGTTTATGTACTTTTAAAGGCGGCGTACATCCCTACGACGGCAAGGAATTGTCGAAGGATAAGCCGATCACAGAATACTTACCCAAGGGCGATCTGGTGTATCCGTTATCGCAGCATATCGGAGCACCCGCAAAGCCTGTCGTCGCAGTCGGAGATACTGTGCTGGCAGGACAGATGATCGCGGAAGCCGGCGGATTTGTATCCGCGCCGATTTATGCCACAGTTTCCGGAAAGGTGAAGAAGATTGAACCGCGCCGGGTTGTGGTAGGCGATATGGTGAATTCCATTATCATCGAAAATGACGGCGAGTACAAGTCTGTTGCGTATGAAGAAGTGGATGACGTTTCCGCGTTATCCAAGGAGGATGTGCTTGAGAAGATCAAGACAGCCGGCATTGTCGGTATGGGCGGCGCCGGATTTCCGACCCATGTAAAATTATCTCCGAAAGAGCCGGAAAAGATCGATTACGTCATTGCAAACTGTGCAGAGTGTGAGCCGTATCTGACGTCTGATTACCGCAGAATGCTGGAGGAGCCGGAGAAGCTGGTGGGAGGAATGAACATTATCCTTTCGCTCTTTGACAATGCCCGCGGCATTATCGCGATCGAGGATAACAAGCCGGATTGCATTAAGCTGTTATCCGATATGGTAAAAAATGAGCCGAGGATTGAGGTCAAGGCGTTAAAGACCAAATATCCCCAGGGTTCCGAGCGTCAGCTGATCTATGCGACGACGAAGCGCGCGATCAATTCGACCATGCTCCCGGCGGATGCGGGCTGCATCGTGGACAACACGGATACGGTGGTAGCAATCTATAATGCCGTGAAGTTGGGACGTCCTCTGATGCGCAGGATTGTGACGATTACCGGGGACGCCGTGAAGAATCTGGCGAACTACTCCATCTATATCGGCACGAGTTATCAGGAACTGGTGGAGGCGGCCGGCGGATTCAAGACGCAGCCGCAGAAGATTATTTCCGGCGGCCCGATGATGGGATTCGCTCTCTTTGGCCTGGATATCCCGACGACGAAGACGACGTCCGCACTGCTCTGCCTGACCGAGGATGAGGTGCAGAAGGCGGAGGCGCAGGCGACTAACTGCATCAACTGCGGACGCTGTGTGGAAGCCTGTCCGTCCCGGATTGTTCCCTCCCGACTTGCTGATTTCGCACAGAACCATCAGGAAGAGCAGTTTGAGAAATGGAACGGTCTGGAGTGTGTGGAGTGCGGCAGCTGCAGCTACATCTGCCCGGCGAAGAGGAATCTCGTCCAGGCAATCCGCGTCATGAAAAAGACAGTTTTAGCAAATAAGCGCAAGAAAGCATAGGAGGTGGATTTAAAGTGAATGAGTTATATAATGTAACATCTTCACCGCATGTGAGATCCAAAATGAGTACGAACAAAGTGATGCTCTGCGTGATTATTGCTTTGCTGCCCGCTACGATCTTTGGTATCTTTAATTTCGGCCCGAGAGCGCTTGCTGTGATCGTGATCACGATCGCAAGCTGTCTGGTGTCCGAGTACCTTTTTAATGTAATTACGCACCGGAAGCAGTCGGTGGGAGACTTAAGCTGTATCGTCACCGGCCTGCTCCTGGCGCTGAACCTTTCCAGTACCATTCCGCTGTGGATTCCGGTGATCGGCGGCGTCTTCGCCATCGTCGTGGTAAAGATGGTCTTCGGCGGACTGGGACAGAACTTTATGAACCCGGCTCTGGGCGCCAGATGCTTCCTGCTGCTGTCGTTTACCGGTCCCATGACCAGCTTCGCGACGGTTCCGCTGGATACGACGACCAGTGCGACGCCGCTTTCCTATTTAAGCGACGGCGGTCTGTACTCCAATACGATGGCGATGTTCACCGGACGAATCTCCGGCACCATCGGTGAGACCTGTGTATGGGCGATTCTGATTGGCGCGATTTTCCTGATCGCGATGGGAATCATTGATCTGCGTATCCCGGGTACATATATCATTACGTTTGCGATTTTTATTATTCTGTTCGGAGGACATCTGACATCCGGAGATCTGGTTACCTTCGTGGTGCAGGAGCTCTGCGGCGGCGGTCTGATGCTCGGCGCGTTCTTTATGGCGACGGATTATGTGACATCCCCGATTACGCCGAAGGGCAAGATTATCTACGGCATTATCTGCGGCTGCCTGCTCGGTATCTTCCGGCTCTTCGGTGCATCCGCGGAGGGATGTTCCTACTCCATCATCTTTGCAAATATGTTAGTGCCGCTGATTGAGAGATTTACGGTGCCGAAGCCGTTTGGTAAAGGAGGGGAGAAGTAATGAAAAATACAATCGTAAAAGATGCTTTGATCCTTTGCATTATCACGGTAGTCGCCGGATTTGGTCTCGGCGCGGTGCATGAGATTACCTTAGAGCCGATCGCTGCGGCAGAAGCGGATGCTCAGCAGAAGGCATATGAGACTGTTTTTGAGGATGCGGATTCGTTTGTCGACCTGCCCGGATTCAGTGAGGAGAACGCGGCTTCTGTGATGGTAGAATACGGATATGCTGACGATACTATTGAGGGATGCGTGCAGGCGGTAGATGCGGACGGAAACCTCCTCGGCTATGTCATTAATGTCACAGACCCGAACAGCTACGGCGGAGACGTTACGCTTTCCCTCGGCGTTCAGGTTGACGGTACGGTCAACGGTTACTCGATCACGGAGATCAACGACACGGCCGGACTCGGTATGAAGGCGAAGGAGGAAGCTTTTTCTTCCCAGTTTGAAGATAAGCAGGTGGATATGTTTGTGGTGACCAAGACCGGCGCCACGAGCGATGATGAGATCGACGCCATCAGCGGCGCGACCATCTCTTCCAACGCTGTAACCACCGCGGTGAACGCGGGCCTCAGTTATTACAGATATCTGATGAATCTGACAGGAGGTGAACTTCTCAGTGAATAAGTGTATTGAACGATTACATAACGGTATTCTCAAGGAGAATCCCACCTTTGTTCTTCTGCTCGGTATGTGTCCGACGCTGGCTGTCACCACATCGGCGATGAATGGTGTCGGCATGGGTCTTTCCACCACACTGGTGCTGGTGTTTTCCAATCTGATCATCTCGCTTCTGCGCAAGATTATTCCGGATAAGGTGCGTGTGCCCGCGTATATCGTAGTGGTTGCATCGCTGGTTACTATCGTGCAGTTCCTGCTGCAGGGTTATCTGCCGGATTTGTATGATTCACTTGGCATATACATTCCGCTGATCGTGGTAAACTGCATTATCTTGGGGCGTGCCGAGAGCTATGCTTCCAAAAATGGCCCGCTTACATCGATCTTCGACGGTATCGGCATGGGTCTTGGCTTTACACTGGGTCTGACCTGCATCGGTATCGTGCGTGAGATTCTGGGCTCCGGACAGATTTTCGGTGTACAGATTCTGCCGCTGGCGGATTCTGCTGCCGGCACTGCAGGGTATACGCCAATCACGATTTTCGTGCTGGCGCCTGGTGCATTCTTTGTTCTGGCATTCCTGATTGCGATTCAGAATGCGTATAAGAATGCGAGACGCAAGAAAGGTATGAAAGTGAAAGAGGCATCCGGATGCCTGGGTGGCGATTGTGCTTCCTGCGGCGAAGGTGTCTGCCCTGTCCCTGAGAAAAAAGAGGCGACCCTGGCGGCTGCTGAGAAGAAAGAAGAATAGGAGGTAGGTTCAGATGAAAGAAGTTCTTTTGATTGCGATCGGATCTGCAATTGTGAATAACGTAGTGCTGAGCCAGTTCCTTGGCCTGTGCCCGTTCTTCGGCGTATCGAAAAAGGTCAATACGGCGGCCGGAATGGGTGTCGCGGTTATCTTCGTTATTACAATTGCGTCCTTTGTGACAAGTGTGTTAGACACATTTATTTTGCAGAAATTTGACCTGGTTTACCTGCGGACCATTGTATTTATTCTGGTTATCGCTGCGCTGGTGCAGTTCGTGGAGATGTTCCTCAAGAAATCTGTGCCGTCACTGTATAATGCGTTGGGTGTGTATCTTCCCCTGATTACAACCAACTGCGCGGTACTCGGTGTGGCGTTAAACAATGTGCAGTATGGGTACGGCATCGGCGTCAGCACTATTAACGGTTTTGCTACCGCGGTCGGCTTCACGCTTGCAATTGTCATTATGGCCGGTATCCGGGAGAGCATTGAGTACAATGATATCCCGCAGGCCTTCAAAGGCTCCGCCATCGTGCTGGTGACCGCCGGACTTATGGCCATTGCTTTCATGGGCTTTTCCGGCGTGATTTAAGGAGGTATACAGATGGATGTTCAAGCTATTATCATTGCCACCGTTGTGGTTGGCGTCGTTGGTATTGTCATCGGTATCGTCCTTGGAATTGCCGGTGAAAAGTTTAAGGTAGAGGTAGACCCGAATGAGGAGGCCATCCTCGGCGTGCTGCCCGGAAATAACTGTGGCGGCTGCGGCTATGCCGGCTGCTCCGGACTGGCGGCTGCCATCGCCAAAGGCGAGGCGGAAGTCGGCTCCTGCCCGGTGGGCGGTTCCCCGGTTGCGGAGAAAATCGGCGCGATCATGGGTCAGGAGGTCGGCGAGGCGGTTCGTATGACGGCGTTCGTAAAGTGCGCCGGCACCTGCGAGAAAGCCGGTCAGGATTATAATTATATCGGCGAGCAGTCCTGTTCTATGGTTAAGTTCATCTCCAACGGAGGCCCGAAGTCCTGCAATTACGGTTGTATGGGATTCGGTGAGTGTGTGGCTGCATGTCCGTTCGACGCGATTCATATCGTGGACGGTATCGCAGTAGTGGATAAGGATGAGTGTAAGGCCTGCGGCAAGTGTATCAAGGCATGCCCGCAGAACCTGATCGAGCTGATTCCTTACGATGCAAAGCATGCTGTGCAGTGCAGCTCCAAGGACATGGGCAAGAATGTGATGAAAGCCTGCAAGGTGGGCTGTATCGGATGTAAGATGTGTATGAAGGTCTGCGAGGCGGATGCGATCACGGTCGAGAACAACATCGCGCACATCGACCAGGAGAAGTGCACCGGCTGCGGCAAGTGCGCCGAGAAGTGTCCGAAGAAAATCATCTGTTAAACATGCGCTTTTGCGCATGTGAGCTGGAGGACTGTGAATAATAATTAAGAAAAGCGAGGTCTTTTTGAGACCTCGTTTTTTTACACCGTGAAATTAAAGATAAAATGCTGTAAGTATGAAAAAAATATGTTATACTTATGAAATCCGATAGAAAGCCAGGCGTTATTATAATGGAAAAAGATATCTTGACATTAGAGAAAATATCTGAAATGGTAAAACCGATCGCTTTAAAATATAAAGTGAAAGAAATATATATTTTTGGTTCTTATGCCAGAGGGGAAGCGACGAGAGAAAGTGATTTGGATTTCCTTGTTTTTGGAGGTAAACAGTTTAAATTAACGATGATATTTGCATTGGCTGAAGAGTTAAGAGAAGTTTTTGGAAAAAAAGTCGATGTTTTTGAAATTAATGAAGTAAACCGTGAAAGTGATTTCTACCAGAATATTATGAAAGAGAGGCTGCAGGTCGCATGAAATATTCGGATGAACAGCGCATTCAGAAGATTTTAGATTATTCTCAGCAATTATCTGAATACCTTGTTGAGCATCATGTAAAAAAAGAAGATTTAATAAATGATTACTCTCTACAGTGGCTTGTTACGACTCCATTATATAATATAGGCGAACATGTATATTATTTATCTGTAGAATACAAAAATCAGAATAATGATATTCCCTGGGCGATGATATCTGGTTTGAGACATCGACTTGTACACAATTATGACGGAACAAACTGGAATATCATTGCTGATGTTGTTTTTGAGGAATTGCCTGTATTAATTGATCAATTAAAAAAACTGTAGGTTTTAGAATGACATGGTTATAAAGATGAGCAGGTGTTAGTATGAGAATGAAAACCAGAGAAATCACAATCGGTGATGTGACGATCGGAGGGAATCACCCGATTGCCATTCAGTCGATGACGAATACGAAAACTCAGGATGTGCAGGCGACGGTGGATCAGATTCTTCGTCTGGAGCGGGCGGGCTGCCAGATTGTCCGAAGCACAGTGCCGGATATGGAGGCTGCAAAAGCTTTTTCTGAGATTAAAAAACAGATTCACATCCCGTTGGTGGCGGATATTCACTTTGACTACCGCCTGGCGATCGCTGCCATGGAGAACGGGGCCGATAAGATTCGCATCAATCCGGGAAACATCGGTTCCCCGGAGAATCTGAAAGCCGTGGTGGATGTGGCGCGGGAGCGCAATATCCCGATTCGGGTGGGGGTCAACAGCGGTTCCCTGGAAAAGAACCTGTTGGAAAAATACGGCGGTGTGACCGCGGAGGGGCTGGTGGAGAGCGCCCTCGACAAGGTGCGCATGATTGAGGAGTACGGCTATCATAACCTGGTCATCAGCATTAAATCTTCCGATGTGCTTATGTGCGTCCGCGCACATGAACTGATTTCCACGCAAACGGATTATCCCCTCCATGTGGGTATCACGGAAGCCGGGACTGTATTCAGCGGCAATATCAAGTCGGCAATCGGCCTTGGGCTGATCCTGCATCAGGGAATCGGCGATACGATTCGCGTGTCCTTAACCGGCGATCCGGTGGAGGAGATTCGCTCTGCAAAGCAGATTCTGCGGACGCTGGGGCTGCGAAAAGGCGGCATTGAGGTGGTTTCCTGCCCGACCTGCGGTCGGACCAGTATTGATCTGATTTCCCTGGCGAATCAGGTGGAGACCATGGTGACGGAGTTCCCGCTGGATATCAAGGTGGCTGTCATGGGGTGTGTGGTCAACGGACCGGGGGAAGCGCGGGAGGCAGATCTCGGCATCTGCGGCGGAAAGGGCGAGGGTCTGCTCATCCGGCGCGGTGAGGTGATCCGGCGTGTGCCGGAGGATCAGCTGCTGGCGGCGCTACGCAGGGAATTAGCGCAGTGGAACGTGAAGACGGATTGAAAGAATGCACTGGTGCATTCGGCGAGCATAAGTGAACGAGGAAAACCGCAGGTTTTTCGAGTCTCTGCCGTATGATTAGTGATTACGATATACGAGCGACGAATTGGATTGTGATGAAATCACGATATATAGTAGTGTGTAG
>JAJQAD010000162.1 GCA_021204005.1 Clostridiales bacterium | reverse complement strand
TCCGACAAAGCTCGCCCCAAATCCTTCCGGATGGTCAAACTTGAAAAAATAGGTCTCCGGCTGCGGATGTCTGTGCGGAAGATAACCGGACCAGTTTCCCCGGTCATTTAACACCTCCCCGAGAACCATATTGGACTCCGGACAGATGTCATGATCAAAGATCGTATTCACACGGCGTTTTGCTACGTTGCCGAATTTGCCGACACAGGAATATCCCCAGGGAGCATCCTCCGGCGCATACAGCCGGCTGGAAAAAACCCTCTCATTGTGCGTGCACTGCACCAGAATCTCTGCATCACACTTCGCCTTTACCGTAATCTCCCGTGCTTTGCACACGTGTACGCACCAGGGACCCTCAGTGAAGACATCTTTTCTGGAGACATCCGCGGTCTGACCGTCCCACCCGAATGTAATCTCGCCGGACAAAAGCAGCACTGCAACCTCTTCCTCCGGGCGGCCAAACGTCCTCTCCCCGCCCGCTTTCATCCGATAGACCCGAATATCCATATTCATTGCCTGATATTCATTGTCATATGTGGTAAGAATCATTTCCCCGTTGTCATCAAATTCAGGATACCCGAAAACTTTACTCATTTTTACCTCCTTTATCTCTGCCATCTGATCATATCGGGGGCAAAAGCCCGCTATATGATGATATCTGCGAATTTCCCCATGCTGCGCACTCTAAGAATCCTCAGCACCCCCGGAATCCGCAATCAGTATGCCCTGGCTTCCCGTCTTTTTTCCATCACGCTCTCACAGGCTTCCTGCACCGGAGCTTTTACAGAGGTCGTCGCAATGCCCACGTTCCACCAGGAATCATAGCCGTCCGTCATCGTCTTCGGAAGCACTTTCAGGTCGAACAGGCAGGCGATCTCCTGCTGTTTTGCATCCTCCAGAGCCGCCGCAAGCTCCTCAATCGTCCGGCAGGTATAGGATTTCAGCCCATAGCCCTCCGCCACTTTCGCATAATCCACAGGAATCAGACCCTCGCAGGGCTTTTTGCCGTCTGTATAGCGGAACTCTGTCGCCATACTGCCAATTCCGTGGTTCATCTCCAGATTGTTGATGCAGCCGAACCCGCAGTTGTCAAACACCAGGATATTTACCTTCTGTCTCTCCTGCATGATCGTCATAATCTCGCTGTGAAGCATCTGGAAACTGGAATCACCGACCACACAGTAGACTTCATTGTCCGGCTCCGCAAACTTCACGCCAAGGGTAGCTGCCACCTCGTAGCCCATGCAGGAGTAGCCGTACTCCGCATGATAGCCGCCTCTTTTATCTGTCGACCACATTCTCTGCATGCAGCTCGGAAGAGAACCTCCCGCAGTGATAATCGTAGCATCGTCGTCAATCACTCTGCGGATCGCCGCGAGCGCTGCCGTCTGTGTGATGGTGCCACCCGTCATCTTCACAAACTCAGGGATTGTCCGCGGATCCCTGGCCTTGATGATCGGCTCAAAATCATCTCCGGTGTATTCTATGGAAGCAAGACGCTCCATCTCCGCATCCCAGTCCTTCTTTGCGTTCTCAATCTCATCTGTGTAAGCGGAGACATAGTTTCTGGCACGAAGCTTCTGAGCCAGCGCCTCTACCGTCACCTTCGCGTCGCCCACCGCCTTCACCGCGTCCATCTTGTATGCGTGGAATCGGCAGTTGTTGATGGTGACAAACTGCACGTCCTCATTCTGAAACAGCCACTTTGAGCTCGTGGTGAAGTCCGACATTCTTGAACCGATCGCGATCACCACATCCGCGTCTCCCACAATCACATTGGAAGCGCTGGTTCCGGTCACACCGATACCGCCCAGGCAGTACGGATGGCTGGACTTGCACGCGCTCTTTCCTCCCTGGCTCTCCCCAAAAGGAATCCGGAACTCTTCGCAGAACCGCTCCACCGTCTCTCCGGCTTCCGAATAACGGACGCCGCCGCCCACGATCACGAGAGGCTTCTTTGCCCCCGCAATAATCTCAGCCAGATCTTCCAGTTCTTCCTCCACAGCCACCGGTCTGGTAATCCGGTGCACCCGCTTTTTAAAGAAGGAATCCGGGAAATCAAAGGACTCTCCCTCCACGTCCTGGCACAGGGCGATACAGCAGGCTCCCGTCTCCGCCGGGTCGGTCAGCACGCGCATCGCGTTGATCAGGGCAGTCATAATCATTTCCGGCCTGGTGATCCGGTCCCAGTATTTACACACGGGCTTAAATGCATCGTTGGTCGTGATTGCAAGGCTGCTGCTCTGCTCCAGCTGCTGCAGCACCGGATCCGGCTGCCTCGACGCAAAAGTATCCGCTGGGAATACCAGCAGCGGAATGTTATTTACCGTTGCCGTTGCACACGCCGTCACCATATTGGCAGCGCCGGGACCGATGGAAGACGCACAGGGAATAATCTTTTTGCGGTTGCTCTGCTTTGCAAAGGCTGTCGCAACATGGCACATTCCCTGCTCATTCCTTCCCTGAAACACTTTCAGCGAACCCGGGTCCGAATCCAGAGCTTCCCCCAGGCCCACGGCGATCCCGTGTCCGAAAATGGTGAAGAAGCCCTCCACAAATTTTGTCTCCTCCCCATCCATCGAGACATATTGATTATCCAGAAATTTTACAATGGCCTGCGCCACTGTCATTTTTGTTGTCCTTATCATACACTCTCTCCTCACATTTTATTTACTGATGGTCTGCTGCAGAGTTCCAATGGAATCACTGTAATAATTCTCTCTCTATCCGCTCTCTCGCCTCAGGAGCCTGACGGTCCATCTTTTCCGGGAATCCGAACATGGACACGCACGCGATGTTGTCGCCGCCCGCCATCGGAGCATCCGGCTTTAACTGCTTATTGGCAAAATCCATCTCCCGCAGGGTCTCAAAAATCCCGTCAAAATCCACATCGCCCTCACCCATGGCAAGATGCTGGTGGATGGTCACATCCGCCTTCCCGCGTCCGTTCAGCCAGGGCGGATTCGCGATATACCGGCAGTCCAGGGTCTGGTTAAAAGTATCCGCAAAGAGCACATGGGTCAATTCATCTCCCGCATACTTCAGCATGGAGCGCACATCCCCTTTTCCCTCGTCATAGAAAAATCCATGCGGGGAAGAATACACATATCCCAGGTTCGGGGAGTGGAAAGATTTCACCATATCGCAGGTCTCATTATTCAGCTCACAGAAATCATACGGGTGGGACTGGATCTCTACCCGCAGCCCTTCCCGCTCAATGATCGGAAGCAGTTCTTCCATGGAGCGGAACCACATGCCGTTGCAGATCTCCGCCTGATTCGGGTCGCCGGACAGTTCTGTGTTGATGACAGGCACACCCATATCCACCGCAATCTCAATCATCCGTTTCCAGTTCGCCACCGCAAACTGTCTCTGTTCCTCCGTCGGACCGGACCAACGGTACACGACGATAAAGGAGGAAATTTCCACGCCCGTCTCCTTCAGCGCCTGTCTGTACTCCGCCTGACACTCTCTGAAAAAAAGAGGATGCTTATAAAAAGGATTGATCCTTGGATGCGGGGACTGTTCGATGTATTTGTATCCCCAGTCCGCCACCTGGTGCACCATCCGGTTAATGCTCATCTGCTGTTTTGCCAGCACATCCACATCAAATGCTATTTTCATCTCTTCCGGCCTCCTTTTTTGTTTCTATACTCTGGCAATCATCTCGCCATACTTTTCTTTTTCCTCCCTGATAAATGCGAACACTTCCTCCGGTCCGGGCAGGGAATCGGAACTGTTGTTGCTGCGCACCATCATGGAGGCTTCCGCCGAACCGAATTCCAGGCAGTCTATGATCTCCCAGCCCTGGTACAGTCCGTACAGGAACCCGGAGCCATATCCGTCACCTCCGCCGAACCCTTTCCTGGCCTCCACCGGGAACGGCTTAATACTGAATTTTTCCCCATCGCAGGTATAGGCTGTAGACCCCTGCATTCCGTGCTTGATCACAACAATCTTTGCGCGATAGCCGTGCCACAACGCCGCGCTCTCCTCATCCGTCATACCCGGCTGAATCAGCTTTTCTGTCAGATCAAACTCTTCCCTGGAGCCCATGATGATATCCGCCTCTTTCGCCACCGACGAATAATAGATGGATATCTCATCGCTGTTTTTCCAGTTATATTCTCTGTAATCAATGTCAAAGATAATTTTCGTATCCGTCTTCTTTGCCAGCATAACCGCTTTGATGGCCGCTTCCCTGGAAGGGCTCTCCGCAAGAGCAGTGCCGGAGATCAGGATTGTCTTCGCACTCCTGATATACTCCTCATCGATGTCATCCACGCTGAGCTGCAGATCCGCAATGCTGTTGCGGTACATCAGGATATGGCTCTCTTTCGGTGAAAGCATCTCCGTAAATGTCAGTCCCAGCTTCTCACCGTTCGTACACCTGGTAATACGGCTCGTGTCAATCCCCTGTTCCGCAAAATATTCTGTGACAAAATCTCCAAACTGATCGTCAGAAACCTTCGCAAAAAATCCTGCTTTCATCCCGTGATGCGTGACGCCCACCGCAATATTCGCCGGAGAGCCCCCCACAAATTTCTCAAACATATGAACTTTCTTTAATGGTTTAAACTCTTCCTTTACCTGGTCATTATATGCCGGATTAAAATCAATCGCAATTCTTCCGAGCAGTACCAGATCCAGAGGTCTTGACTCATCAAACTGTATATACTGCATGATTTCTCCTCCTTTTCAAAGCTTCCCTGTCCTTATTACTGATGTTCAGATATTGTATTTCGTCTTAATGTTGATATCCGTATAGTGGTATTCCTCCCGGATCTCATTTTTCCTGCGTATCATTTCCGTGAGAATGTGCAGCGGCTCATATCCCTGTACAAATCCATCCTGGTCAATCAGAAAATCCGCCACATCTCTCTCCAGCGCGTCGATATTCTCCGGCGTCAGATCATAGATAATGGTAAACGGCCTTCTCTTCAGGCCCAGGCTGCGGAAAGCCCGCTCTATCCCTTCCTGCCCTCCGGACGCCACGAAAAGTCCGTTTATATCCGGAATATCCATCATGGTATTCACAATAATCTTTTCTACTTCCCGATCATTGTCAAAGCTGCTCTGCACACCTGTCACTTCCAGCTCCGGATAGGATTTTTTTATCTCCCCGACAAACCCATCCACGCGGCTGTTACTGACATTATTGCCGAAAAATCCTGTGATCACCATCACCTTTCCCGCGCCGCCCGTGAGCATCCCCATCAGCCCCGCAGCAGTCTGACCGCTCTTCCTGTTATCCATACCGACAAAACAGCTCCGCCCGGTGCCGACGATATCCGAGTTAAATGTCACAACCGGAATTTTTCGCTCCTCCGCCAGCTCATTTATCTTTTCACGGATACACTCACTGTCGACCGGCATGAGCGCCAGGCCCTGTATTCCCGCCGCAACCAGCTCATCGATCGCCGCAAGCTGTTCCCGGGCATCCACTGAAACGCTCTCTTTCAGCAAAACCCTCACATTTAATTCAGATAGTTCATCAACCGCCTTTTGTATCCCACGGTTAACCTCCAGCATAAAAGAGGATTTCGACAGCTGCGTCACAATGCCCAGCCTGAGATTATTTTTTTTCGTTTCGTCCCGCCTGCTTTTCGGGACATAACCCATTTCATCCGCCAGCTTTAATATCCTGGCTGCGACTTCCGGGTTGATCCGCCCCCGGTTGTTCAGGGCTCTGTCCACAGTCCCTCTGGAAACGCCGGCACGCTCCGCAATGTCCTGTATCGTTACCGCCATATTTCATCCCCTCTCTGCATTCATCCTATTCCTTACGCACCCCTGTGCATAAACAGGGAAAGCACGCAAAATCGTCTGCGTGCTTTCCCCGACTGTTCAAAGACCTAAATTCTCTCTACAGTGCCTTCCCATGTATCCATAGCTTTCTTTGCAGACTCTTCATCATACCAGTGCTTTGTGACAGTCTTTGCCCTTGTGTAAAAACGAACGCCGTCAATACCAAGCACATGCTGATCTCCGAAGAAAGAATTCTTATTTCCGGAGAACGGGAAATAAGCTGACGGCACCGGAATTCCCACATTGATTCCGACCATACCGCCGTCTGTCCGCATTTCAAACTCACGTGCATAATATCCGCTCTGTGTAAAGATCGCGGAACCGTTCGCAAACGGATTCGCATTCATAACGGCAAGTCCTTCCTCAAAATCCTTCACTCTCTTAATCAGGGTCACAGGTCCGAAGATCTCGCGTGTCCCGACCGTCATATCCGGAGTCACATGATCCAGGATCGTCGGTCCTACAAAGAATCCGTTTTCATATCCGGGAACAACGATGTCACGGCCATCCAGCACAAGCTCTGCGCCCTCGTCGATTCCTTTCTGAATCCAGTTGCACACAGACTCTTTATGCTTAGCGCTCACCACCGGTCCCAGATTTGTCTCGTGGTCATAAGCGCATCCCACTTTCATCGCCATCGCTTTCTTCTTCAGAAGTGCAACAAACTGATCCGCTATGCTCTCCTGCACTACGATAACAGGAAGAGCCATGCAGCGCATTCCGGCGCATCCGTAAGTAGAATTGATGACTGCATTCACGGTGCTCTCCAGGTCACAGTCCTCAAGGACAAGCGCATGGTTTTTCGCCTCACACTGCGCCTGCACCCGCTTTCCGTTCGCAGCGGCAACGGAATAAATATGCTTTCCGACCGTTGTGGTGCCGACAAATGTAACCGCCTTGATCCGCGGATCCGTCAGGAAAATCTCGGACTCATTTCTGGAGCAGGTAACAAGGTTCACAACACCCTTCGGGAAACCGCCTTCTTCATAAAACAGCTCCATGATCCGCATGGAAGTCAGCGGCGTCTGGGATGCCGCCTTCAGGACTACCGTATTGCCGGTAGAGATCGCAAGCGGTACCATCCATCCCCAGGGAATCATGGCCGGGAAATTGAAAGGAACGATGCCAGCCACAACACCGAGCGGCACACGGTAAGAAGCGGTATCAAAACCGGTTGTAACCTGGAGGGATGCATTGCCCTGGGTAATGTACGGCGTAGCGCACGCCAGCTCTGTCGGCTCAATCGCTTTCAGCACGTCTCCTCTTGCCTCATTCAGAGTCTTGCCAAGCTCTTTCGCGCACAGCAGCGACAACTCCTCCAGATGATCCTGCAGGATCTTGTGCCACTTGAACATCATCTGCGTGCGTTTCGACAGAGACATCGCAGACCATTCCGGGAACGCAGCGTCAGCAGCCGCAATTGCCTCATCTACCTCATCTACGGTGCAGCAGGGCACTTCCGCCATCACTTCTCCCGTTGAAGAATCCGTAACCTGCATCCACTTGTCCGTCTTTGAATCCTTCCACTCACCGTTCACACAATACTTTTTTCTGATAACTTCGCTCATAATGTCCTCCTTTATATTTTTCTTTACAGTCCTGTTTTCTCAGCAATGTATTTTCTTGCCTTCAGCGCGTATTCCAATGGATTGGCTTTCGCAGGATCCTGCTCAGCCTCAACCAGCATGTACCCCTCATAACCGGCATCTTCCAACACCTTGAAAATGGGTTCAAAATCAATACTGCCATCTCCGGGCACCGTGAATGTCCCCCTGCGCACGCCTTCCAGGAAACTCAGATTTTCACGCTTTACTTCCTCCACCACTTCCGGGCGGATATCCTTGAGATGCACATGTTTAATCCTGTCTATGTACTTCGTTGCCATTTCCAGCGGGTCCGCTCCGCAGTACGCGAAATGTCCCGTATCAAACAGCAGACTCACATAGCGGGGATCCGTGTTCTCCATCATCCGGTCCACCTCATCCGCATCCTGCACCACAGTTCCCATATGATGATGAAACGTCAACGCGATACCATACTCTTCCAGCGCAATTTTGCCGAGCCTGTTCATCCCGGTGCAGAAACGCTCCCATTCCTCATCATTCATAACGTATTTGTGTCCGAAAATCGGTGTATCCTCTTTCCCCTGGACACTGTAGCTCTGCTCAGAGGCGCCGATCACTTTCGCCCCCATGCACTTTAAGAACTCCAGCTGCCCGCGGAACTCTTTTTCCACCTCTTCAAACGGTTTCGTGATCAGGAAAGCGGAAAACCACTGATTGCAGATCTCCATTTTTCTGAGTTCCAGCGCTTTTTTCAGAATATCCGGATCTTTCGGATATTTTGTCCCCACCTCGGAACCAGTAAACCCTGCCAGCGCCATCTCACTGACACACTGTTCAAAGGTATTTTCCTTTCCAAGATAAGGGAGATCGTCATTTGTCCATGCAATCGGAGCGATTCCCAGTTTCACCTTGTTTTTGTCGAGCATCTTCCCTTTCCTCCTGTCTTCCGACTATCCGCGCGTAACAGTTTTTGCGTGCTTTTTTGTTTCTTTGTGTGCTTTTGCGTGCCCATCCTTTATGCAAAGATTAGCACAGAAATTTTCTAATATCAACTCTTTTTTCCCGGTTTTTTTAATTCCGTCGTTTTGAACAATTTTCACCATTCCGTTTTATTAAAAACACACAATTCAATTGTGCTTTTTTCTTGTTTTAGCACGCAACGCACGCACTAAGTCAAACTCAAACAGCGGCAGGAATTAATCCCGCCGCCGTTTCTTTTTCTATTATGTATTTTGCCGCTCCACACACGGAATATATGTATCCAATATCTGCAGTTTCAAAATAACAATATCTTTTCTGTACGAAATTTTCCTGTCATTACCCCTTGACAGCGCCGTCCAGCTGGCCCTGGATAAAGTACTTCTGCAGGCACAG
>JAJQAD010000189.1 GCA_021204005.1 Clostridiales bacterium | reverse complement strand
CGTCAAGCTCCCTCTTAAGCTGTGTCCGAAACAGTGGGTCCTGCATGGCGACCAGATCCCGGATTCCGGCAATCACATCCCGCATCTTCCCCTCATCAAATTTCAGCCGCTTTAAGATCGGACCGGGGACGCCGTCCTGCTCTGCCTGCTCCATATCCGCACGGTTAGCCGCAAAAATTTCCTCCTGATGAGCGAGCAACGCTTCACTCACCACCTCCAGTGCGGCATCCCTTGTCTCTCCCGCGGTCGCCGCTAGCTTCGGCGACGCCAGTTTTACCAGTTTCATTTCTTCCCGGATTGTCATTTTCATCCTCCTCTGCGCGATTTTCGCAATTTTGTATTTCTAATATTCCGATACATTTCCCGAAGCCGCTCCACACACCAGGTCAAAAGCCGCAGAACTGGCTCCGTTGCGATGGAAAATACCACAAACAGCATAATGCATTTCACGGACATCCCTGTGATGGCAAACAGGTTCGGGAAAAAGATACTGCTGAATAAAAGCCCGCCGATACATCCAAACCAGATGCCCCACTTTATGCGGTTCATCGGCGATGCAATTTTTAAGAGAACCATAAATCCCACGATAGCGAGCAGCATCGTCGCCGCCGTGGAGATATCATTCTCCGCCACACCGAATACCTGACCGAAAATCACCAGCGCCCCGACAGCGATAAAGTCTGTAAGGCCCGCCGGCAGCGCCTTGACAAAGACATTCGGCAGGAAATGTCCCTTAATCTCGTTCTTATTCGGCTGGAGCGCCAGGAAGAACGCCGGAATCCCGATCGTAAACAGGCTGATCAGGGAAACCTGCGCCGGTTCCAGCGGATAAGTGATAATCAGAGCCGCTGAGAACAGGGACATCAAAAAAGAAAATATATTTTTCACTAAAAACAAACTGGCAGAACGCTGGATATTGTTGACCACCCTGCGCCCCTCCATAACCACTTCCGGCATGCAGGAAAAATCGGAATCCAGCAGCACCACCTGCGCCACCTGCGCTGCCGCCTCGCTGCCGGAGGCCATAGCGACACTGCAGTCCGCATCCTTCAGCGCCAGCACATCGTTCACTCCGTCTCCTGTCATGGCGGCCGTCCGCCCCTGGCCTTTCAGCGCCTTGACAAACTGCCTCTTCTGCGCCGGGGTCACACGGCCAAACACGGTATATTCACGGACGGCCCGGTCAATATCTTCTTTCGTCACCAGAGTGCGGGCATCGATCCACCGCTCCGCACCCGCGATCCTGGCCTCCTTCGCGGCCTCGGAAACAGTCAGCGGATTATCGCCGGAAATTACCTTAATCTCCACGCCCTGTTTCGCAAAATAGGCAAAGGTATCCGGCGCTTCCTTCCGGACCGGGTTGGAGAGAAGCACGTACCCGAGGGGCACTGCCCTGTCGGCCAGCGGTTCCCCGGTGATCTCACCCTCATACCGGGCAAACACCAGAACACGGTATCCCCGCGCTGTATAGGATTCTATCTCTTCCTGATACTCTGCAAAATCATCCCGCAGGACAAATTCCGGAGCGCCAAGCACATGGGCTTCCTCCTCATAGGTCACCCCGCTGTATTTGACTGTAGACGAAAATGGCGTCACTTTCACGGGCGTTCTGCCTGTTCCCTGGACAAACGCCGCCTTGACCGCCTCCATGGTTGCATTGTCATTGCTCATTGCCGCAGCAAAATCCCCCAGAAGCCCGGCAAGCCCTCCCTGTTTTTCGGCGTCATATCCCTCTGCCGCGATCAGGTCTTTGACCTCCATGCGGTTTTCGGTGATCGTGCCTGTCTTATCCACACAGAGCACGTCCACCCGAGCCAGGGTCTCAATACTCTTCATGTCATGTAAAAGCACACCGCGCTGCGCCAGACGCACCGCGCTCACCGCCAGCGCCACGCTGGCCAGCAGATACAGTCCCTCCGGGATCATCCCGATCAGCGCCGCCACCATGGAGGTGACGCTGTCCGCAAGGCTTTCATGGTTGTAAGTATAACCTTGCCAGAATAGAACGATGCCAATCGGAATCAGAACGATGCCGACAAAAATCAGCAGCCGGTTTAACGCACGAATCATCTCAGACTGCTCGCCCTTTTTCATAGACTTTGCTTCCAGCGTCAGCTTCGAGATATAAGAATCCTCTCCCACCCCGGTCAGCCGCGCGTAACACTCGCCGGAAACAATGTGGCTGCCCGAGATCAGCGAATCTCCGCACCCCTTTACGATTTCGTCCGTCTCGCCGGTCAGAAGAGCCTCGTTTACCTTTACCTCGCCCCGAACCACTTCCGCGTCCGCGCAGATCTGATTCCCCGCACGAAACAGGACGATATCATCACGCACCAGTTTTTCCGTCGGCACGGAGCCGGACTTACCCTCCCGCACGACTGTCGCTTTCGGCGCGTTCAATACGTTCATCTTCTCCAGCTCGTTTTTGGCATGGACCTCCTGAATAATGCCGATCAGCGCGTTGACAATAATAATTGGCAAAAACGTCAGATCCCGGAACGACCGGACGACACACAGAAGGATTGCCAGAATGATAAAAATCAGGTTAAAGTAAGTACAGATATTCTCCCTGATGATATCGCCGGTGGATTTCAGAGACGAGTCCACCGCATGGTTGTCCCACCCGCGCGCCACGCGCTCGGACACCTGCTCCCGCGAGAGACCCTGCCGGTAATCTGCCAGAACAGGCTCCACCGGTCTCCTTACGCGCTCCGTCTCCTGCTGCCTGCGTGTCTTCTTTTTCCTGCCCTGTGGGTGCTTCATAAAAGTCCTCTCTGTCCTTGCCCGGCACACTATGGTTACAGCATTCCCGATGATCAGTTTCCCGGGATTGCCGGCCGAAAGCCTCCATATATAGAACTGCTTTCATTCGTCTGCGGTCAAGTATAACACATTTTTTTCTATTATGTGCCATTTCCGGGAATATTTATCATTTTTTAAGCTATTGCACACACTTTTCAATATCTTTTTACTTCTACTTTTTCGCACTTTTCAAATTAATGGTCAGTAATTGACGCATACCGCTTTTTGTACTATACTCAATTCTGCCACAAAAACCACTGCAATGCTTCATCGGAGGATCCCAGCCTTGACATCCAGAACCAACCCCCGCATCATTTATGAAGACAGCGACATCCTGGTCTGCGAGAAACCCGCCGGTCTCCCGGTGCAGACCGCGAAGTCCGGCCGCCCAGACATGGTCAGTGAGTTAAAGAATTACCGGGCGAAAAAACATGAGGAACCTTACATCGGTCTGGTACACCGCCTGGACCAGCCGGTATGCGGCGTCATGGTTTTTGCTAAAACAAAAGCGGCCGCCGCCCACCTCTCCCGCCAGGTGAGTTCCCGCAGCATCGGCAAAGAATATCTGGCTGTTATCTGCGGTCTGCCGGAATCCGCCTCTGACACAGAATTCATCTCTGACATACAATCCGGTCAGGAGAAACACACACTACGCCCGGCGGGTGACCTCCGCGACTTCCTGTTAAAAGACGGGCGGACCAACACCTCCCGCGTCGTACCGGAACATACGCCCGGCGCAAAGGAATCTCTCCTTTCCTACGAGGTTATACAGTCCAACCCCGAAACAGAAAGAAGCCTGGTACGCATTCACTTACACACCGGCCGCCATCACCAGATCCGGGTACAGTTTTCGCACGCCGGGTTTCCCTTGTATGCGGATACAAAATACGGGCAGCCGCTCCCTGCTGGGAACTTCTGCCCGGTTGCACTGTGTTCTTATAAAATCAGTTTTATTCATCCGAAAACCGGAAAAGCCATGACATTTACTGTGAAAAACTCCACCCTGGAAAAACTTACTGCGTGCCTGACTATTTCACGATAGAGCAATAACTGCAGAAATATTCTCTTAAAATCACTATATGGTGAATATTTTCCAGAATTGAATTCCGATGTTTCACTCTCAGAAGTCCATTACAACTTAAACCGATACCCCACGCCCCAGATTGTCTCGATATACTGCGGCTTCGCCGTATTGTACTCGATCTTCTCCCGGATTTTCTTGATGTGCACCGTCACAGTAGCGATATCCCCGATGGATTCCATATTCCAGATCTTCGAGAAAAGCTCATCCTTGGAAAATACATGGTTCGGATTCTCCGCCAGGAAAGTCAGCAAATCAAATTCCTTCGTCGTAAACTGCTTCTCCTCATCATTCACCCAGACACGACGCGCGGTTTTATCGATACGAATCCCGCGAATCTCAATGATATCATTCTCCTGCGCGTTGCTGCCGATCAGCCGGTCATACCGCGCCAGGTGCGCTTTCACCCGCGCCACCAGCTCACTGGGAGAGAAAGGCTTGGTCACATAATCATCCGCACCGAGTCCCAGACCGCGGATCTTGTCGATATCGTCCTTTTTCGCGGAGACCATCAGAATCGGGATGTTTTTCGTCTCGCGAATGCGCTTGCAGATCTCAAATCCATCCGTCCCCGGGAGCATCAGATCCAGGATGTACATGTCAAAATTCTCGTTCAGCGCCCGTTCCAGGCCGCGCGTCCCGTCATACTCCAGCTCCACCTCAAACCCGGAAAGCTCCAGATAATCCTTCTCCAGATCGGCGATTGCTTCCTCATCTTCGATAATTAATATTCTACTCATTTCGCACCTCCTGATATTTACGCAACACAAAGTACATGATGGTACCCGTATTGATCTTGCTCGTCGCCCAGATCTTCCCGCCGTGATCCTCTATGATCTTTTTCACAATGGAAAGACCGATCCCGCTGCCGCCCGTGGCGGAGTTTCTCGATGCATCTGTCCGGTAAAACCGGTCAAAGATATACGGCAGGTCGCGGGCATCAATTCCCTTGCCGTTATCCTCGATCTCTACCTGAATAAAATCCCCCACATCCTTGATGCGGATGTTGATCTGCGCCTTGCGCGTATCCATATACTTGACCGCGTTATTCACAATATTGTTGACGACACGCATCAGCTGCTCCGGATCCGCGATAATCACCGTGTGTTCGTCCGCATAATTAAAGTAAGATAAGCCGATTCCGCGAGTCTCCAGATCAAGGCCGATCTCATCGATACAGTCAGCAAAATACGCGGACACATTGATCTTGTTAAAGTTGTAGGGAATACGGTTCGTATCAATCTGCGAGTACAATGTCAGCTCATTCAGCAGACGATCCATCTCATTTGCTTTGTTATAGATGGTCCGCATATAGCGTTCCTGCTTTTCCGGCGTGTCCGCCACGCCGTCCAGAATTCCCTCCGAGTATCCTTTTACCGCCGTGATCGGCGTCTTGAGATCGTGGGCGATGTTGCTGATCAACGCCTTGTTTTCCTTCTCCGTGACCATCTTCTCCTCGGTGGACTCTTTCAGGCGCTTGCGCATCTCTTCAAAATTCCGGCACAGATCCCCCATCTCATCAGGCTCGTCATAGTCAATGGTAAAATCCAGGTTGCCCTCTTTGATATTGTTTGTCGCCACCTGCAGCTTTTTGATAGGAGTCATCGTCCCGCGGTAAATCCAGATTGTCATAAGCCCGGCTGTCAGCGCCAGAATCAGGATCACCGAGACAACCAGCTCCACCAGCATCCGGCGTATCTCCGGCATAATACTTTCAGAAGTAGTGACAATATAAATACTTCCCTCAGAACCATCTGAACAGGAAAAATCAATCTGCTTAATCAGGGACTGTGTATCTCCGTCAACAAAATAACTGGCTTTCGAGCGGTCTCCTTCCTCCGCCGTCCCGTAGGAGGGCAGATATGCTTCCCATTGTTCCTCATCCCACTCACTCTCCCCTTCGCTGCCATAAAATACAATATCTCCATTTTTGCAAAAAATGAGAAACGAACTTTTATCTTTCAGTTCCCCATTCACCTGAATAAGATAATCTTCACTTTCCAGAAGATCAGGATCTGTTCTGGACAGCTCAAGCAGCTCCGTATAATCACTCTCCGTATATCGGTTCATAACCTCGAGCGTACCGGAAAAAAGGCTGTAGGTACTCTGTATGTCTGTTCCATAATTTTGTTCCGTCAACCTGGTCTGCAGCGCATATAACCCCGAAAAAAGCGCAATCATTAACGTAATCGGCATCAGGATGATAATGCAGAATGCCAGGATCAGGCGCGTTCTTAGCTTCATGTAATATGATTCCTTTAGATATTGCTTATTGCTTACGCATACAAGAAGTATACCATAACATAAAAAAAAATGGAGCGTCGCCGCCCCATTTTATAAAAGTTTTAGATAAGTGAAATTTTCATGTTTTCCTTATGCAAGATATTTTTTCAGCTCATCGACCTTATCCAGCGCCTCCCACGGAAGATCCACATCGGTACGTCCGAAATGGCCATATGCCGCGGTCGCTTTGTAGATCGGTCTTCTCAAATTCAGCATCTGAATGATGCCGGCCGGGCGAAGATCGAAGTTCTCACGCACAATCGCCACAATCTTCTCATCGGAAAGCTTTCCGGTACCGAAAGTATCCACCATGACGGAAGTAGGCTGTGCCACACCGATCGCGTAGGACAGCTGGATCTCACACTTGTCCGCCAACCCTGCCGCAACGATGTTCTTTGCCACGTAACGCGCCGCATAGGCTGCAGAACGATCCACCTTGGTGCAGTCCTTACCGGAAAAAGCGCCGCCGCCGTGGCGTGCCATGCCGCCGTATGTATCCACAATAATCTTCCGGCCGGTCAGACCCGCATCTCCGTGAGGTCCGCCGATGACAAAACGGCCGGTGGGATTGATGAAGAACTTCGTATCCGCATCAATCAGCTCTTCCGGAAGCACCTCATCAAAGACATATTTTTTGATATCCTCGTGAATCTGTTCCTGCGTCACATCCTCGTCGTGCTGCGTAGATAATACCACAGCCTCCAGACGCTTCGGCTGACCAGCTTCGTCATACTCAACCGAAACCTGGGTCTTCCCATCCGGTCTTAAGTAGCTCAAAGTGCCGTCCTTGCGGACTTTGGTGAGCTGCAGCGCCATCTTGTGCGCCAGAGCGATGGGATACGGCATGTACTCCGCCGTCTCATTTGTCGCATATCCAAACATCATACCCTGATCTCCGGCTCCCGTGTCAAGGTTATCAGCCAGGCTCCCTTCCTTTGCCTCCAGCGCCTTATCGACACCCATGGCGATATCAGCGGACTGCTGATCCAGAGCCACCATAACCGCGCAGGTATTGCCGTCGAATCCGGTCTTCGCATCATTGTATCCAATCTCGTTCACCGTCTCACGGACGATTGCCGGGATATCCAGCTGTGCCTTCGTCGTAATCTCACCGGTAACAAGAACAAATCCTGTGCAGGCTGCTGTCTCACACGCCACACGGCTCATGGGATCCTGCGCCATGCAGGCGTCCAGAATTGCATCAGAGACAGCATCGCAGACTTTATCGGGATGTCCCTCTGTAACTGACTCAGATGTAAACAGTAACTTTTCCATAATGATTTCCTCCATCTAATTGTGTTCTATTCTATATCTAACCTCAGGAAACAATCTTCAGCTTAAATTTCTGGATTTCCTTCTCTGAGCTGACCTTCTGTATCTCACCGCCCAGCTTACGGAATTTCTCATCAAATGCTTCATAGCCGCGCTCAATATAATAAATATCATCAACCGTCGTGATGCCGTCCGCCGCCAGCCCCGCAATGACCAACGCCGCACCGGCTCTCAGATCCGGTGCTCCGACTCTGGCTCCGTAGTAGCGTTCCACACCGTAGATAATGGCGATATTTCCCTCTACCTTGATGTTCGCCCCCATCTTTGCCAGCTCATCCACATATTTGAATCGGTTTTCAAAAATACTCTCCGTGATCGTGCTCGTACCGGATGAAAGTCCGAGAATCACACCCATCTGCGGCTGCATATCCGTCGGAAATCCCGGGTAAGGAAGGGTCGTAACCTGCGTATGGCGAAGCTTAGCCGGCGCGATCACACGAACCGCGTCGTCAAACTCTTCCACCCGGCAGCCCGCCTCCAGCAGCTTGGCCGTCGTCGCTTCCAGATGCTTCGGAATGACATTTTTTACCAGGACATCCCCTCCGGTCGCTGCGGCAGCAAACATAAACGTGCCGGCCTCAATTTGATCCGGAATAATGGGATACTCCGTCCCGTGCAGCTTCGGCACGCCGGAAATACGGATCACGTCGGTACCCGCACCGCGGATATTGGCGCCCATGCTGTTTAAAAAGTTCGCCACATCCACAACGTGAGGCTCTTTCGCGGCATTCTCAATCGTCGTCCTGCCCTCCGCCATGGAAGCCGCCATCATGATATTGATCGTCGCTCCGACAGAAACTTTATCCAGATAGATATGGGCGCCGGTCAATGCCGCCGCCTCCGTCTCCACCATACCCCGCTGGACTCTGACATCCGCGCCCATCGCGCGGAACCCTTTCAGGTGAAGGTCAATGGGGCGGCTTCCGATATCACATCCGCCCGGAAGAGCCACCTCAGCTCTCTTATATTTTCCCAGAAGCGCACCCAGCAAATAATAGGATGCGCGAATTTTGCGTATATACTCATTATCCACCGTAAAGCCGTGGATCGTCGTGCCGTTGATTTTAACTGTATGTATATCAACGCGCTCCACCTGCGCCCCGATATTCTCAATGGCATGGATCATGACGTTGATATCCCGGACATTGGGCAGGTTCTCTATCGTAACGGTCTCATCCGCCATCACGGCAGCCGCAAGTATGGCCAGAGCTGCGTTTTTTGCTCCGCCAATCTCCACCTCACCGTGCAGGGGATTTCCACCCTTGATTACATATTGATCCATTTCGCACCTCTATGCTCATTTTCTAACACGCTATTATAACTACATCCCCGAACCAATGTCAAGCACATTTCGCACGGAAGTAACTATAGAATAGCATATGTACTTTTGCTCGGGGGTTTGACAGTTAAATAGAAAAAAAACCTATCGCAGACCGCATAAAGTCTGCGTTTTCTTTGTCAAATTTTTTGT
>JAJQAD010000247.1 GCA_021204005.1 Clostridiales bacterium | reverse complement strand
CGGATTTCGCAAATCCGCGGCGCCCCTTCTGAAATCCATTCAGTTGCATTCTGAACTGCCTGTCCTTTCACAGCTGGCCCGCGACGCTTCCTCTCTCGATGAGAACCGCAGGCATTTACTCGATCTGAACATCGCCTCCTCGGAAATATACAAGCGTATTCTGTATACAAAGTCCGGCAGCCGCCTGAGATCGGAATACCGTCAGTCCACCATTTGTCTGCCCTGATTTTTTCACATTTTAACCAAATATCACCCGTTTTTGCTCAATTTTTTCTTGCAATTCATCTGTTTTTTTCCTATACTAGAGAGGTAGTATAAGTTTCTGGCGCAAGGACACTGGAAACAAATAAAAATGCGCTCCCGGAACACTTCGAGAGTACATAATAATCAGAAAGGGGAATTTACATGAGCACGAAAGTACAGATCAAGCCCTTTAAAAAAGTGCTGGTGGCGAACCGCGGCGAGATCGCGATCCGCGTGTTCCGGGCATGTAATGAGCTCGGCATCACAACCGTCAGCATTTTTTCCAAGGAGGATAAGTACGCACTCTTCCATTCCAAAGCGGACGAATCCTATCCGCTGAACCCGGCAAAGGGTCCGATCGACGCCTATCTGGATATCGACACCATCATCAAGATCGCGCTGAACGCGAATGTCGACGCCATCCACCCGGGCTACGGATTCTTATCCGAGAATCCCGATTTTGTCGACGCCTGCGAGAAGAACGGCATCGTCTTCATCGGACCGACCAGCGATATCATGAACGCCATGGGCGACAAGATTTCCTCCAAGAAAATGGCGATTGAAGCCAATGTTCCCATCATTCCCGGTGTGGACTACGCCATCAAGGACACGGAAACCGCGAAAAAGGTCGCTGAGATGGTTGGCTTCCCCATCATGTTGAAAGCCTCCAACGGCGGCGGCGGACGCGGCATGCGTATCGTGGACCGCATGGAAGACCTGGAGAAAGAATTTAACGAAGCGAAGAACGAATCCAAGAAAGCCTTCGGCGACGACAAGATTTTTATCGAAAAATATCTGCGCGGGCCGAAGCACATTGAGGTACAGGTTCTCGGCGACAATTACGGCAACGTGGTACATCTCTTCGACCGTGACTGCTCCGTACAGCGGCGGCACCAGAAAGTGGTCGAGTACGCGCCCGCTTTCTCCATCCCCGATGAAACCAGGCAGATTATTTTTGACGCGGCCATCCGTCTCTCCAAGAATGTCGGCTACCGCAACGCCGGAACGCTGGAATTCCTGGTGGATCAGGACAACAATCCCTACTTCATCGAAATGAACCCCCGTATCCAGGTGGAGCACACGGTCAGTGAGATGATCACAAATATCGACCTGGTGCAGTCCCAGATTCTGGTGGCGGAGGGCTACCCTCTGGATTCCGAGGAAATCGGCATTGCGTCCCAGGACGACATCCAGTGCATCGGCTACTCCATCCAGACCCGTGTCACCACAGAGGATCCGGCCAACAACTTCCTTCCGGACACCGGTGAGATCAACGTCTACCGCTCGGGTTCCGGAAACGGCATCCGCTTAGACGGAGGAAACGCCTACACCGGCGCGATCATCTCCCCGTTCTATGACAGCCTCCTGGTGAAAGCGATTTCCCTCGACCGGACCTTTGCAGGCGCTGTGCGGAAATCTGTCCGTGCACTCCGCGAGATGCGTATCCGCGGCGTCAAGACGAACATTCCGTTTTTGATCAATGTATTAAACCACCCCACTTTTATCAGCGGGAAATGCTACACCACATTTATCGAGGAGACGCCGGAGCTGTTTGATCTGAACATCAGCCAGGACCGCGCCACCAAGATCATCGAATTCTTAGGCGACAAAATTGTCAACTCGACCACCGGTGAGAAACCGCAGTATGAGAACCGCGTCCTGCCTGTCTATGACAAGACAAAACCCATCTACGGCGCAAGGGATGAATTTCTGAAGCTGGGCGCGACAGGCTTTACCCAGAAGATCCTGGGCGAGAAAAAACTGTATGTCACCGACACCACCATGCGCGACGCACAGCAGTCCCTCATGGCCACCCGGATGCGAAGCAAGGATCTCTGCGGCGCGGCTTATGCGACCAACGCTTTCATGCAGAACGCCTTTTCCGTGGAAGCCTGGGGCGGCGCCACCTACGATACCGCTTACCGTTTCCTGAAGGAATCCCCCTGGAAACGGCTGGAGCTTTTACGCGAACGGATGCCGAACACGCTGATCCAGATGCTGCTGCGCGCCTCCAACGCGGTAGGCTACAGCAATTATCCGGATAATGTGGTAAAACAGTTTATCGAAGTATCCGCCGAGCACGGCATCGATGTCTTCCGTGTCTTTGACAGTTTAAACTGGGTGGAAAATATGAAAATGCCCATCGAGGAATGCTTAAAGACCGGCAAGATTGTCGAGGGTACTATCTGCTACACCGGCGACATCACCAGCCCGGATGAGACAAAATACACACTGGATTATTACATAAAGATGGCTCTGGAGCTGGAGAAGCAGGGATGTCACATCATCGCTATCAAGGACATGGCAGCTCTCTTAAAACCGCGTGCCGCCAGAGAACTGGTCACTGCGTTGAAGCAGGAGCTCCATGTACCGATTCATCTCCATACACACGACTCCACCGGAAACGGCGTCAGCACAGTGCTGATGGCTGCGGAGGCGGGCGTGGACATCGCCGATCTGGCGATCGAGTCCATGGCTTCCATGACCAGCCAGCCCTCCATGAATGCTGTCGTTGAGGCGCTGCGCGGCAGCGAGCGCGACACCGGTCTGGACTTTGAAGAGCTGGATGAACTGAGCCGTTACTATGCCCGCGTCCGCAAGGTGTATGCACCGTTCGAGAGCGATATGAAAGCTCCTAACGCAGAAATTTACAAATACGAGATCCCCGGCGGACAGTACTCCAACCTGCTTGCCCAGGTATCCGAAATGGGTTCCCCGGAAGACTTTGAGGATATCAAAGCCCTGTGCAAAGACGCTAACGACCTGCTGGGCAACATTGTAAAGGTTACGCCGACCTCCAAGGCCGTCGGCGACCTGGCCATCTTTATGTATCAGAACGGTCTGACCAAAGACAATATCCTGACAGCGGGCGCCAACCTCTCCTACCCGGATTCCGTGGTGTCCTACTTCCAGGGCATGATGGGCCAGCCCTACGGCGGATTCCCGAAAGAGCTGCAGAAGATCGTATTAAAAGACATCGAGCCGCTCACTGACCGTCCCGGCAAAACCCTGCCGCCGGCTGACTTTGACGCCATTAAGAAGCACCTCATCGAGAAGTACAACTACGGCGATAAGTCCGAGGAAGTGATGCGTCAGAAGGCAATCAGCTACGCCCTCTACCCGAAAGTGTATGAGGACTACTGTGAGCATTTCGAAATGTACAATGATGTGACCCGCCTGGAGAGCCATGTGTACTTCTACGGTCTCCGCAAAAATGAGGAGACTTACCTGAACATCGGTGAGGGCAAACAGCTTCTCATCAAGTATCTGGAGATGAGCGATCCGGACATGAACGGCATGCGCATCCTGACCTTCGCGGTTAATGGTATGCTGCGTACCGTCAAGGTTCTGGATAAGACGCTGGAGATCAAGGCAGACAGCAAGCTGAAAGCCGACAAGAACAACCCGCAGCATCTGGGCTCTTCCATCCCCGGCACCGTGGGCAAGGTTCTCGTCAAAGAGGGCGACGCCGTCACGAAGAATATGCCGCTGATGACCGTCGAGGCCATGAAGATGGAGACTGCCGTCGTCTCCACCGTGGACGGCACCGTCGACAAGATTTACGTACAGCAGGGTGACTCCGTACATCAGGATGATCTGCTGATCTCTTTCCATCTGAAAAAAGAGGAAGCTGCCGAGTAAACCGGGCAGGCGGCGGCTTTTTCCTCATAATCACTGCGCTGGGTGCAGACAGCAAAGCTGTCCTGTTCCTTACGCAATCGAGTAGGAGGCGACTTTTGCCTCATACTCGCCGCGCGGGGTGCGGACAGCACAGCTGTCATATTCCTTACGCACCCCTGCGCATGACAACACGAGGGCACAGACAATTTTTAAGTCTGTGCCCTCTTCTCTGTAGTAACTTCCGATTTTCTATCTCTTAACTCCCTTCGTATCGCGGCTCCCGATCCGCAGCCGGTTCAGCGCCACCTCTTTCTCATTCACACTGATCACCGGATTGTTCTCCCCGTCCAGAATCCATGCCGTCGACACTTCATCCCCGTCAGCCAGCTTCATACCCCGGACGCCCATGGCGCTCTTTTTCTTCTCCGGAATATCCGCAGCCGAGAGGCGCAGGAAATAGTTCTTCTTTGACTGCATGACAATCGTATCATCTTCCCGTACCGTTCCCGCAAGAATCAACCGGTCGCCCTCCGCCAGCTTCGTCGCCACCGTCGTCCTTTTTGCCACGTCAAACTCCGTGCCCTCCACTCGTTTTACCATGGAAGCAGCAGTCACAAAGAAAACTTTCTGTTCCTTCATGGCAGCCAGAGGAAGCAATGTCACGATACTCTCCGCTTCACTGGAATAGTTGCAGATATTATCCACCGGAACCCCCTTATCACGGAACTTTCCGAACGGAACGTCACTCATCTTCACCAGGTGCATCTGGCCGATATCGGTAAACAGACACAGGCGATCGTCACTCATGCAGGAAATCACCTGCCGGTTTTCCGCGTCCGCCGCCTCCTTATTTCTCTCATAGGTAGCCTGATCGATGGATTTCACATAGCCAAAGCGGTCCATCAGGACTACAACCGGGATTGCCTCCTGCTTCTTCTCCTCGTAGACGGCAGCTTTTCCGTTCTCGATCACCGTTTTCCGCGGGACGGCAAATTCTTTCCTGAACTCTTTCAGTTCCTTCATCAGTACCTTCGCCATCGCCGCCCGGCTGCCGAGCACTTTCTCGTAAAACTCGATATTGCACATGGTCTCATCATGCTCTTTGATCAGCGCCTCGATCTCCAGGCCGATCAGCTTGTACAGGCGCATTTCCAGAATCGCCGTCGCCTGGCGTTCCGTAAAATGCAGCATGGACGCCGTCTTCTGGGAAAGCTTGGAGCGGAACTTGATTCCCTCCGTCCTGCCCTCCACGAGACAGGCTTTTGCCTGCTTCACATTTTTACTGCCGCGGAGGATCTCAATAATCAGATCGATCACATCACAGGCTTTAATCAAGCCCTCCTGTATCTCCTGTTTTTCCCGCTCTTTGTTAAGCAGCGTCGTATATTTTCTGGTGGCGAGCTCATACTGAAACTGCACATTGTAGCGAATGATATCTACAATTCCCATGGTCTCCGGCCGCCCGCCGGCCACTGCCAGCATATTCACGCCGAACGTATCCTCCAGCCGGGTCTTTTTGTAGAGAAGATTGCAGATGTTCTGCGCGTCCGCGCCCTTTTTCAATTCGATGACAATACGGATGCCCTCCTTGGAGGACTGATTGGAAATATCCACGATATCTGTCGTCTTTTTCGACTCTACCAGGCCGTACACATCATTTAAAAACTTGCCGATATTGGCGCCGATCATGGTGTAGGGTATTTCGGAGATGACAATGCGCTCCTTGCCGCCTTTCATCGGCTCGATCTCCACCTTACCCCGCAAGCGGATTTTTCCGCTGCCGGTCGCATAGACATCCTTCAGTTCATCCTTATTGATGACAATGCCGCCGGTGGGAAAATCCGGCCCCGGAATGATCTCCAGCATCTCCTCTGTGGTAATGTCCGGGTCTTTCATATAAGCGATCACACCGTCAATTACCTCGCCCAGATTGTGAGGCGGAATGCTGGTCGCCATACCGACCGCAATACCCTCCGCGCCGTTGACCAGGATATTCGGAATACGCACCGGCAACACAGAGGGTTCCTTCTCCGTCGCGTCAAAATTAGGGATAAAGTCAACCACATCTTTATCCAGATCGGCCAGATACGCCTGCTGCGTGATCTTCTGCAGGCGGGCCTCCGTATACCGCATCGCCGCCGCGCCGTCCCCCTCTATCGAGCCGAAATTGCCGTGGTCGTCCACCAGGGGCATACCATACTTAAAATCCTGCGCCATGACCACCAGCGCACCGTAGATAGAACTGTCCCCGTGGGGATGATATTTACCCATCGTATCACCTACGATACGGGCGCTCTTCCGGTAGGGCTTGTCGTAACGGATTCCCAACTCATACATGTCATACAGCGTCCTCCGCTGCACCGGCTTTAAGCCGTCCCGGACATCCGGCAGCGCCCGGGCTATGATCACGCTCATCGCGTAATCTATGTATGACTTCTGCATGATCTCAGAATATTCTGTTTGAAGGATCTGTTCTCCTGTGTTGCTCATTCTGTATTTCCTTCCTGTTATTCTTTCTGTACCGTACAAGCTGATACCGATTTGCCGCAAATCTTATTCTTTTTATGCTGTACGGACTGATCTCGAGTTCCCGGATCTATCGTCCGTAGTTTCACTCGCATCCTACGGACTACTCAAACAATTATCTGTGTTTTCGTCCGTAGGTCCTCTCATACCGTACGGACTATTTTATATATTCTTGTATCTTCGTCCGTAATTCCACTCGCGCTCTACGGACTATTTTCTCTTTCCTGTTTTTTCGTCCGTAGGTCTGCTCACACCTTACGGACTGCTTTCTCTTTCCTGTTTTTTCGTCCGTAGGTCTGCTCACACCTTACGGACTGCTTTCTCTTTCCTGTTTTTTCGTCCGTAGGTCTGCTCACACCTTACGGACTGTTTTCTCTTTTTTGTATCTTCGTCTGTAATATTCGCCATCATCCAACGAAACATTTTTTATATCCGAAAAATAAAACCTGCAATTTGTTTGTTCCCACACATAAAAACATGAATATAAGATATTTACTATCTACACATCCAATTCGGCTTCATTGGCGTGCTCGTAAATAAACGCCTTCCGCGGCGGCACGTCCGTCCCCATCAGCATCTCTGTGACGTCAGAAGCCATGCGCCCGTCGTCAATACCGACGCGCTTCAAAATCCGCCGCTCCGGATCCAGCGTAGTCTCCCAGAGCTGCTCCGCATCCATCTCGCCCAGACCTTTGTAGCGCTGCAGGGTAAAGCTGCCCTTGTGCTCCCTGCGGTAGCGCTCCAGTGCAGCGTCGTCGTACAGATACTCTTCCTCCCCCTTGGAGGGAATCACCTTGTATAACGGCGGCATGGCGATATAGACATGCCCCTCGAAAATCAGCTCCGGCATAAAACGGTAAAACAGCGTCAGAAGCAGCGTCGCGATATGCGCGCCGTCCACGTCGGCATCCGCCATAATGACAATCTTGTCATAGCGGAGCTTCGTGATATCAAAATCGTTGCCGTATCCCTCTGAAAAACCGCAGCCGAACGCATTAATCATCGTCTTAATCTCGGCGTTTGCCAGAACCTTATCAATGCTTGCCTTCTCCACATTCAGAATTTTTCCGCGGATAGGTAAAATCGCCTGAAAATTCCGATCCCGGGCCGTTTTCGCCGATCCCCCGGCGGAATCTCCTTCCACAATAAAAATCTCACAGCGGGAGGCATCCCTGCTCTCACAGTTCGCCAGCTTGCCGTTGGAATCGAAAGAAAACTTCTGCTTCGTCAGCAGATTGGTCTTCGCCTTTTCCTCAGTCTTCCGGATTTTCGCCGCTTTCTCCGCGCAGGAAAGCACCGTCTTTAACGTATCCAGGTTCTTGTCAAAATAAAGCTGTATCTCATCGCTGACAACCTTGGCGGTCACTTTCGACGCATCCTGGTTGTCCAGCTTGGTCTTGGTCTGTCCCTCAAAGCGGGGCTCCGGATGTTTGATGGAAATCACGGCAGTCATGCCGTTTCGCACATCCGCACCGGTGAAGTTCGCATCCTTTTCCTTCAACACGCCGATCTGCCGCGCGTACTGGTTCATCACCGTCGTCATCGCCGTCTTGAAACCGGTGATATGTGTGCCGCCCTCCGCATTATAGATATTATTACAAAATCCCAGAATATTCTCGTGAAACTCACCGGTATACTGAAACGCCGCCTCCACGGTGATGCCGTCGCTCTCGCCGCGGAAATAGACGGGATCATGCAGAGTCTCCACCTTTTTATTCAGATCGCGGACAAATCCGACGATGCCCTCCTCCTCATGATACTCGATATGCTCCGGCTCCTCCAGGCGCAGATCATCAAAAATAATAGTCAGCCCCGGATTCAGGTAGGCGGTCTCATGGAGTCTGCTCTTAATCTCATCCGCCTTAAACCGTGTCTTCTCAAAAATCGTCGGATCCGGCAGGAAATTGATCTTCGTTCCGGTCTTTTTCGTCTTCCCGATCGTGGGAAGCAGACCGCCGACCAGCGGCTCCGTGGGGACGCCTTTCTCATAACGGTCGTGATGAATCGCCCCGTCGCGGCTGATCTCCACATCCAGATAGGTCGACAGCGCATTGACCACCGAGGAACCCACGCCGTGCAGTCCTCCGCTGGTCTTATAAACGGAATCATCAAACTTGCCGCCTGCATGAAGCGTGGAAAATACCAGCCGCGCGGCCGGCACTCCCTTCTCATGCATACCGACCGGGATGCCCCGCCCGTTATCCTCCACGGTGCAGGAACCATCCGCCTCCAGCGTCACCTGAATCTGATCACATGCCCCTGCCAGGTGCTCGTCCACCGCATTATCCAGAATCTCATATACCAAATGATTCAAGCCCTTTTGCGAGACACTTCCGATGTACATGCCGGGGCGCTTTCGCACTGCTTCCAGTCCCTCTAATACAGAAATACTTGTCTCATCATAAGCTGCTTTTTTCGCCATCTTTTCACCCTTTTTGTTTATTTCAAACATCTGTTCTTTTTTGCCGTTGCCAGTTTAACATAAAACGTGATTTCATGCAAGCGCGGCGCAAACCTGAATACCTCCCGGACAATCTTGCAGCTGAATAACGCGATGTCACATAAGCGCGGACAAGCCGTTGGCTTCGACTCGGGGGTTTGACAGTTAAATAGAGAAAAAACCTATCGCAGACCGCATAAAG
>JAJQAD010000057.1 GCA_021204005.1 Clostridiales bacterium | reverse complement strand
GGGCGGATTCCGGACTTTCACCGGTTAGAAACGTGCGCCGCCAGGCGCACATAATAAGAAGAAGCACCGGACTTCCCGGTGCTTCTTCTTTCTGATAAATCTATACTACTCTTCGCAAAGCAAAAACTTTGTCATCGCCTCCAAGGCCTCCTGCTCATCGTCGCCGCTTGCTTCCACACAAACCTTCTTACCTTTCACCAGACAAAAAGCCATAATTCCCATAATGCTCTTGGCATTCACCCGATGCGTTTCGTCCGACAGAATAACTGTGCCGGAAAACTGACAGGCTACGCGAACCAGCTCGGCAATCGGATTCTCATATTTTTTCGCTATGTCCTCAACGACAATTTCCTGTTTGCTCATATTCTACTTAACCTCCGTTTGTACACCTCTATAATTTAGCGTAAATTCGGTGATTTTACAAGCATATTTTTTCAAATCGTTATTTTGGTTGAATCCGCTTACATTTTCCGCGATTAATTATGCAAAGTGACAGAGAAAGCGTTGTCAATGGCAAAATGTCGAGCACACTCGTGCACTAACAATATCCCTTAGCAGACTCCCTGCGCGAGCATTGCCTCCGCAACTTTCTCAAATCCGGCGATATTCGCGCCTGCCACATAGTCGCCTTCCATATCATAGCGCTTCGCAGCATCGTCGATATTGTGATAAATATTTACCATAATGCCGTTCAGTCTGGAATCTACCTCCTCAAAGGTCCAGCTCAGACGCTCGCTGTTCTGGGACATCTCCAGAGCGGATGTCGCAACGCCGCCCGCATTGGCTGCCTTGCCGGGGATAAACCATACGCCATTTTTCTGAAGATACTGGGTCGCCTCCAGTGTAGTAGGCATGTTCGCACCCTCGCAGACAGCGGTAACACCATTAGCCACCAGCTGCTTCGCATCCTCGATCATCAGCTCATTCTGCGTTGCGCAGGGAAGCGCGATATCGCACTTGATCTGCCATACGCCGCGGCCCTCATGATACTCAGCACTGGGTCTGGCTGCAGCATACTCGGTCAGACGTGCACGCTTCACTTCCTTAACCTCCTGAAGCAGGGCAACGTCAATTCCCTCCGGATCATAAATCCAGCCGGTGGAATCGGAACAGGTCACTACCTTTGCTCCCAGCTGATGTGCTTTCTGGATCGCATAGATTGCCACGTTGCCGGAACCGGAAACCACACAGGTCTTTCCTTTCATATCCTGGCCATGGCTCTTAAACAGCTCTTCTGTGATGTAGAGAAGGCCGTAACCGGTAGCCTCTGTACGTGCCAGAGAACCGCCGAACGTCAGACCCTTTCCGGTCAGAACACCCTCATAGGTGCCGCGGATTCTCTTGTACTGGCCAAACATGTATCCAATCTCACGTGCGCCGGTTCCGATATCGCCGGCCGGGACATCCATATCAGCGCCGATATACTTGGAAAGCTCTGTCATAAAGCTCTGGCAGAATGCCATCACTTCGCGGTCAGACTTGCCTTTCGGATCAAAGTCAGAACCACCCTTGCCGCCGCCAATCGGCAGACCGGTCAGAGAGTTCTTAAATATCTGCTCAAAGCCGAGGAATTTGATAATGCCGAGGTATACAGAAGGATGAAGGCGAAGACCTCCTTTGTACGGTCCAATCGTATTGTTGAACTGTACACGATATCCGGTGTTCACCTGAACCTGGCCATTGTCATCCACCCACGCCACACGGAACTTCAGCTGTCTGTCCGGCTCGGTGATGCGCTCTAAGATTGCCTCTTTCCGATAAAGCTCCTCATTGGCATCCACTACCGGGCGGATGGACTCCAGCACCTCTTCCACGGCCTGCAGGAATTCAGGTTCAGCAGCATTCTTTGTCCGTACTTTTGCAAGTACCTCATCAACATAATTCATGATTTTATCCTCCTTAATGAATAAATATATACACCAATGGGTTTATTTTATAATGAAAACGACGTTTCTGCAACACTTTTCACACATTGTATTTAATTTCGTACTTTAGCACGATAAATTGCAATGACGGAAAACATTTTTTTCCTTCACGCGCCTTCCATTTCCCGATTGATATGCGCTTTCAGCGCCGCAAACGTCTCCTTGCTCAATGTATGCTCAATCTTGCAGGCATCCTCATCCGCCACCTGTTCATCCACCCCCAGGAAAACAAGCCATTTTTTCAACAGAAGATGCCGCTCATAAATGCTGGCCGCAATCTCCATCCCGGCATCCGTCAACGTGATAAAACCGCACTCATCCATATTAATATATCCATTCTGGTGAAGATTCTTCATGGCCACGCTGATACTCGGCTTCGAATAGTTCATCTCCGTGGCGATGTCGATGGACCGCACTACCGGCCGCACCTTGCTCAACTTCAAAATACACTCCAGATAATCCTCCGCTGACTGATGTATCTGCATAAAAAACACCTCCTCTTATTTTTCCAGATTCGCGAACTTCGTATATTGCGGCAGCCAAACCAGGTTGACCGTCCCGATCGGACCGTTTCTCTGCTTGGCGATAATGACCTCTGCAATTCCCTTATTGTCGGAATCTTTATTATAGTAATCATCGCGGTAAATAAACATGACCACGTCCGCGTCCTGCTCGATTGCTCCGGATTCGCGCAGATCCGAAAGCATCGGCCTGTGATCCGGCCGCTGTTCCACCTGACGGGAAAGCTGCGACAGGGCAATCACCGGCACCTGCAGTTCCCTGGCCAGCTGCTTTAACGCACGGGAAATATCTGAGATCTCCTGCTGCCTGGAATCCGTTCTCCTGGAACCGGACATCAACTGCAGATAATCGATAATGACAAGCTGCAGATCATGCTCCAGCTTGTACTTTCTGCATTTGCTGCGCAACTCCGAGACCGTGATCCCCGGCGTATCATCAATGATAAGTCTGGAACTCCCGATGGTTCCCGCACTCTCGATCAGCTTCTCCCAGTCTGCATCCGAAAGGTTGCCGCTCCGGAGTACCTGCGCATCCACCCGCGACTCGAGGGAAAAAAGACGGTTGACCAACTGCTCTTTCGACATTTCCAGACTGAATATGGCAACCGCCATATTCTCATGAAAGGCGACATACTGAGCGATATTCAGCGCCAGCGCCGTCTTACCCATAGACGGACGGGCAGCCAGAAGAATCAGATCCGACTTCTGCAGTCCCGACAGGCGATAATCCAGATCTACAAATCCTGTGGGAATGCCGGTCACAGTGCCCTGGGTTTTCGAAGCCAGCTCAATCCGGTCCAGTGCCTGCAGCACAACCTCGCGAATCGGCACATAATCACCGCCGACTCTACTCTGCAGCAGATGGAAAATGCGTTTCTCCGTGTCGTTTAAGATGTTTTCCAGGCTTTCGTTTCCCAGATAACAGGCATCCGCTATCTCCTCATTCGTCCGGATCAGCTTCCGCAACATGGATTTATCCTGCACAATCTGAGCATAGTGGCGGACATTCGCCGACGTGGGCACCGTGGTGATCAGATCCGCCATAAACTCCAGGCTGCTAATCTCCGGCGGAACATTTTTCTCCCGGAGCCGCTCCTGCAGCGTGACCATATCTACCGCCGACCCGCTGTTAAAAAGCTCCATGATTGCCTCGAACAGAATTCCATACTGCTGATGATAAAAATCATCCTTTCCCAGCATCTCCGACGCGGTCAGGATGGCATCTCTGTCCATCATCATGGCTCCGATCACAGACTGCTCCGCCTCCAGGCTGTGGGGCATGATCCGCCTGATCAGTTCTTCTTCCATGCGCTTCCTCCTTGCGGCACCGGGAAAGTCAGCTCTGATTCGTCTCCGAAACGTCGATTTGCTCATTTTTCTCCGGCGTCCATTATCGGGCACCTCCGCATACGACTCTGCTAAGCTCGCCCAGCGCCCATGTTCTGGGCTTGCTAAGCGCCGCATGCATACATGAAACTTAGCGCTCAGATATCGCCCATGGCGATCCTTCGCTGAGTTTCATAGTAAACTCGCCTGCACACAGGCTCAGACATGCTCCGATGCCCAAAACTATCCTCGAAAAATTTCACAAATCTTCCTAAAGTCTTCGCCGGATCAGAGCAGACCTTCCCGGATTTACTATGCTTCTGTAACCTTCACACGTAGTATTCCTGTTACTTTCGTATGAAGTTTCAAAGTCACTTCATAGGTGCCCAATGCTTTAATCTGCTCCGGCAGCACCATTTTTTCTTATCGATTTCAAGTCCCAGCTGCTGCTTTGCCGCCGCTGCGATTTCTTTTGTGGAGACGGAGCCGAACGTCCGGCCGCCTTCGCCCGCACGGATTTTTACCTCTATCTGTTTGTCCTCCAGATCTTTCGCCAGCTGCTTTGCATGTTCCAGCTGTTCCGCAGCCACCTTGTCCGCATGCTTATTCTGCAGTTTCAGGTCATTTAAGTTCTTCGGCGTCGCCTCAACTCCCTGCTTTTTTGCCAGAAGCACATTTCTCGCATAGCCATCGCTGACTTTAACGATATCACCTTTTTTGCCAAGGGATTTTACATCCTGTAATAAAATAACCTGCATTCTGTATCCGGCCTCCTTATTTTCTGTCTAAAATCTCATTTAACGTATTCTCAATCGACCGTCTCGCTTCCAGGAGCGTACAGCCGGTAAGCTGTGCTCCGGCGGAATTCATATGTCCGCCTCCCCCCAGACGCTCCATAATCTGCTGCACATTAATCTCATCGATGGACCGGGCGCTGATATAAATCCTCCCGTTATACTCGGTCAGGACGAAGGACGCCTTGATCCCGGTAATATTGAGCAGCTCATTTGCCGCCTGCGCGCAGGCCACCGTGGGGCTTTCGATATTATCTGCCAGACAGATGCTGACCGCAAAAGCGCCCCGGTATACTTCCGCATGACGAACCGCTTCCGCTCTGGCCTTATATGCGTTCATGTCATTCCGCATCATCTTGCGCACACGCGTGGTCTCCGCACCGCAGCGCCGCAAATATGCCGCCGCCTCGAACGTCCGCACGCCCGTCTTCGTCATAAAATTGTTCGTATCCACCAGGATGCCCGCATAAATGGCATCCGCCTCTGTAGAAGAGAGCTTAATATCCTCGTCAAAATACTGCAGCACTTCCGCAATCATCTCACAGGCTGAAGAAGCATACGGCTCGATATAGGAAAGATCCGTATTCTTAATGATTTCCTCACCGTGGCGGTGATGATCAAACACAACGATCGTCTTCGCTTTTGCAAGAAGCTCCGGGCACTCTGTATAAGAAGGGCGGTTAGTATCCACTACGATCAGCGCTGTCTGACTGTTCACTTCCTCCAGGGCATCCTCACAGGAGATAAACATATCCTCCGGATATCCTTTTTCCGGCACAAAGCAGTCACGGAACGGCCGCAGGGTTGTGGTAACAGTATCCAGAACAATCTGTGCCCGCTTCCCCAGCTGCCGCGCCGCACAGTATATCCCCACAGCGGCGCCGAGAGAATCAATGTCAGCAATATGATGTCCCATGACATAAAACTTATCCTTACTGATCATGATCTCGCGGAGTGCCAGCGCTTTCACCCGCGCCTTTACCCGGGTCGTCTTATCCACCTGCCGGCTGCTTCCGCCGTAATAGGAAGTCTTTTCTTTCGTCTTAATCACGGCCTGGTCGCCGCCGCGTCCCAGAGCCAGATCAATCGCCATGCGGGAATTCCCGTAATTCTTCGCGTAATCGCTGCCCACATCGCCGATTCCCATACTGAGGGTAACCGACATCTCATTGCCCACTTTTAAGGATTTGACATCCTCCAGGAGGCTGAAATTATCCTGTATCATCACATCCAGAGACTTATGAGGAAACACGATAAAATATTTATCGTGCTCTGTCTTTTTTACAAGACCGCCCTGCGCGGCAAAGTACTTATTTACTTTTCGATCCACCAGCGCAATCAGAAGAGACTGCTTGACCTCTTCCACACTGTCCAGGACTTCTTCATAATTATCAATATAGACCAGGGCAGGAACCATCTGCATATCAAGTTTCTCCTGCCTGTACTGGTGAAGTAAGGTCTCATCAAAAAGATAAACAATCGTCAGGTACTGATCCTTATCTTCGCTCTCCAGACCGGAGCTTTTGTCCACCATTCGGGAAAAATCAATCCGTCCGACGCTTGCACGGAAAGTCCTGTCATCCTTGCTGACCTGGATACTGGCCAGATTATCCTTATTAATTCTCTCTTTGGTAATCTGCGGAAAGATGCCAGTGATAGAAGAATGATAATTCTTCGGCTTTCCCGAAATCTCACAGAACTGCCGGTTCATCCACATCAGACGCGCATTCTGATCCAGGATCGCGTAGGGCACCTCAAACTCCTCCAGAAGCTTGCGCTGCACTGTCCCGTAATGGGTCGCAAAATCAATCATCTCGTTCAGAACCGTATGTCGGCATCTGCGATAGAAAACCAGCATAACCGCAAAATATACAACAACGAAAAGTACACACCAGAATCCGGCCGCGGGCCTGCACACACATACCCTCGCTGCCAGCGCTGCAAATAAAATGGTTAACCACAATGGCAGCATAATATATGTCTTCAGTCTGCCCTTCAGTTTTACGTTTGAACCCATCGCAATTCTCCGCCTGCATTTATGTCACGGCACGCATTCTGTCTTATTCGCTGTTTCCGTCGTGTTTCCGACTCCGCTTCACAGCCCCGAACCGCGGCGATTTTTCACTTACGGTGTAGTATATCATATTTTAGCGGAAGTGAAAAGGTTTTTCTTCCGCATTGTTAGTTTTCTCTAATTCTCTGCAGACGGATGCGGCAGGTGCGAATAAAGCAAAAAAAATCCAAGAAAAGGGAAGTGCCCCACATACGAAGCACTTCCCTTTTCTTTCATTCTTCACTTATTCTTCCAGATAGAAGACCGAATCTGCCTTATTCTCCGTATCAAGCAGCGAGTTGTATGCGATGCAGTTATACTGCAGCAACAGGTCGTCATAAGGGGTTTCCTCCTCCGACGCATAGGTGTTGCTGTCCGCATCGACATATCCGACGGAGCTGATGACCGGCAGTGTCTGATACAGAACCGAGAGATATTTGTTGTACTGCGTCTGAGGCAGTCCCGCCGCCTGTGACAGGAGGGTGGAGAGGTAATTGACACTGATGCTGTCCACCTCAGCCTCCTCGATATCATAGTTGGCCCAGATAACGAACGGAGTCTCATACCGGCTCAGCTCCTGCTCGGTAGTCAGATTGTCAAGGCTGTCCACTCCCAGGAGCTCCTCATAAAACTCATCCTCGATGGAGGGCAGATGATCGCCGAACATACAGATAATCGTCGGCTCATCCACATTGGAGAAATACTCCACGAGCTCCTCGAAAGCAGAGTCGGTCTCCTTTACCAGAGGCAGGTAACGGTTTGCCTTCGGATATGTCGTGGACAGGTTCGTCGCATAAATCTGCTGATAGAAATTCGAATAGGAAACCGTATAGCCGCCATGGTTCTGCATCGTCACATTGAAGACAAAAAATGGCTCGTCCTCATCCCGATTCTCATACATCTCCTCCACCATAGTATAATCGTAGGAATCGCTGATGAAACGGCGCAGCAGCATCTCATCGCCGTCCTCATATCGCTCTTCCAGAAGATTCTGATACTCGATGACATCCGAATTTGCCTTGTATGTCTCAATGATATCTTCGTCAATAAAATCCTCTATGCTGATGAAATCCTCAAAGCTCAACAGCGGATAAACCAGCTCCCGGTTCCATCCGGATCCATAATAAGGATGATACGCTGTCAGGGAATACCCCAGCGCGGAGAGTGTCGACACCAGGGACGGCGTCTCGCTTTGCAGGTAAGACTGGTATACGTTGCAGCCCGCAGGTAGGAATGAAATGGAGTTACCCGTCAACGCCTCATACTCACTGTTGCTGGTACCCGCGCCGAAGACCGGCACCGTCACATAACCCTTGATCGTGTTCTCCGTCAGACTGTTAATGAAAGGCATATAGTCTTCGTTGGTCTCCAGATCACCCAGGTTGCTCAGATCCGACCAGGACTCATTCATAATATAGATGATATTCGGCGTCTCCCCGTCGGCTGAGGCCGTGTAATCATTCTCTCCCGTCAGAATATTAATGGAAGTATCACCATCCGGATCCACCCCGGCCTCCTCCAGAACCGTCTCCACAATATCATCCACACTTTCCGCGTCATACCCGGATGGCTTCTGTACCACCAGATATTTTGTATTCAGGCAGAAATTAAAGAAGGAGCCAGTCTTGTGATAGCCTCGGGCCTGATTCCAGAAATCAGGCTTATACCCGGTATTTGTGGAAAAATCCGTGAAGAAAAACGAGATCAGCACCACAGCCAGATATCCCGCCGCGGCAAGCTTGGACAGAATCTTAAACGTTAGCTTCTTCGGCTTCATGCTCACACTGCGCTTATTGAACAGGTAAACCAGGAAGAAAATAATCGAGCCCAGGATGAGATTCCAGCTCAGTTCATAAGTATACCCATCCGCCACTCCCAGGCCGGTCTTAATCGTCACAATGTCCGAGGGAATAAACGGCGTGCCGCGGAACAATTCCACAAAGTAGTTAATCAGCGCCCACACATACAGCACGATATTCACAATCAGTCCGGTCAGGTGATATCTGCCTGTGATCAGATAAAAAATCAGATAAAACACCAGATAAACCATGTAGTTGGCCAATCCGGTCTTAACGGAAAAATTCCAGATAAATTTGCTGTTAAAGCATTCCACCATCTGCATGGATAAAATCGGCATGACAAAAAACAAAACCGTATTTGCCAGCATCTTATACTGCTCGTCCACATGCGATTTCACTGCAATCAGCAGACCGGCGCCCACGCCTCCGATCATGGATACGATAAACAGGGCATATCCATGGGAAAGCTCCAGCTCCGGATCCAGATATAAATTATAATGAACCGCCACAAAGATAATAATAAATGCGGTTACCGCTGCGGCAAGTATCCTTACTTTCTTCCCCGCAAGTTCAAAATGCATGATACACTTACCTCTTTTCCTTTTACATCCCTTTTCTTTTCGTTATTTTTACCAGAACTATCATAATTACATGCAAAAAATATGTCAACTGAATTTTGCATCATTTTTGTATCCTGCCTCTATTTACAAGCCGCCATTACATAGTTGCAGAAGACTGTCCGCCTCGCGGCGCGCCGCCGGAACCAGCCCTCCTGTTTTTCATATATTGCGAACAAAGGATGACTTATGTTATACTCCTGTCTTTGACAGTTGGTACAGTTAGAAAATCGCTCCAAGCCTTGAAATACGG
>JAJQAD010000128.1 GCA_021204005.1 Clostridiales bacterium | reverse complement strand
ATATCATTTACTATTGAAAAAAACATTTTTTATCCATACGTAATTCCATTCTATCGTGATTTCATTACAATGCATTTTGGCGTTCATTCAATCGCAAATTCATCAAGATCACAATTCGCCATTCACACGCAGTTGTTCACAAGCCGCATCCTGCTCATTCGAGAATGCCTGGCTCTATGCATTCACAGAGTTCAGCGCTTCAGCGCCTCTATTTCCTCCTGCGTCAGTTCTCTGTACTCCCCCGGCTTCAACGCCTCATCCAGAACCAGGCTTCCCATCGAGAGGCGTTTCAGGTAGAGAACCTCCGAACCAGCTGCATGAAACATTCGCTTCACCTGATGGTATTTCCCCTCCGTAATGGTCACCTCCACCTCAGACTCCTCCCCGGCGGTCAGAATCCTCAGTTTCGCCGGCGCGGTAAGCTTTTTTTCACCGATCTCAAGCCCCATGGCAAATTGGCGTACCATCTCCGCGTTCGCCTCGTCGGAAACTTTTGCAAAATACGTCTTTTCCACATGCTTTCCCGGCGCCAGGAGATTATGTCCCAGCGCACCGTCATCGGTGATGAGCAAAAGTCCTTCCGTGTCCTTGTCAAGCCGCCCCACCGGCGCGAGATTCCGGTGCCGCTCTTTGGGCAAAAAATCCATCACAGTCTGATTTTCCGCATCTGTTGTCGCCGTCACACATCCCGCCGGTTTATACAGCATAAAATACTGGAACTGTTCATACCGCAGCGCCCGCCCATCCATATACAATGTCTCAATTTCCGGATCAAATTTCTCCGCACCGCTTTTCACCCGGCGGTCATCGAGAAAAATGCGTCCGTCACGAATCAGCTTTTTCGACTCTGACCGGGCTGCAACCTGCAGCTGGGAGAGAGCTTTATCCACACGAAGCAGCATAAGATATACCCCTGCTCCTTTCAAATTATGCCAGCGCTGTATCAGCTTCCGGGATCTGAGTACACCGCCAGAATCTGCGACCCGCGGACCGCTTCCAGATATGAATAAGGATCCACTGCCGTATCCTCTCCCTTTTCATCCGGGACATAAATTCCCACATGCAGATGCGTCACAAACTGTCCGACCGTCCCCTCATCGCCGTAGCCGCTGTCCCCGGCGAACCCCAGAAACTCCCCGGCCAGAACTTCCTCTCCCTCAGAAAGCCCGTCAGCATAGGATTCCAGATGCGCATAATAGTAATAAACACCGCTGTCAGCGCGGATGCCGATTCGGTAACCGCCCAGTGTAAGCCAGCCCATCTGCTCTACCACGCCATCCGTCATGCTGACCACCGGATAAACGCCCCTCCGGTCCGCTGATGTGATAATGTCGCACCCCTCATGGCCTCTCTCTCCACCATAGCTTCGCTCCGCCATCCAGGTATCCGTAAAATCAAAGGTCAGGCCGCTTTCCTCACAGAAAGCAAGCGGAAAGCACTCGATTTCCCGGCGGATTATCTGTTCCGTCATCCGCAGTCCGCCGCCGTCATTCAATGAAGACGCATACCGGCGGATCTGAGTAATCATAATCCAGTCAATGACGACAATCACCAACAGGCTGAGCAGATAAAAACGACAGGACTTCCATCTCTTTTTCATATCTTTTCCATAAAAACTGAATTATTTATACTTATGAAAAATAAAATGCACTATGAGACATAAATTTCTTCCCATCCTCTTAGCCTGTATGATTCTTTACTGCCTGGCTTTCCCGCAGCATATGGCAGAATCCGTGGCCGGAGGCTTAATGCTCTGGTACCGCTCCATTCTGCCCACATTGCTGCCTTTCTGCATCTTTTCCTCTGTGATTGTGCAGTCCGGCATATATGACCGTTTTTTTGAACGTCTGTATCCTCTGTTCCGGATTCTCTACCCGGTCCGCAGCCCGCTGATCTACCCGCTCGCCGCAGGGTTTCTTTTCGGATTCCCTCTCGGCAGCAAAATCTGTGCCGATCTGTATCACGCCGGAAAAATATCCTCTGAAGAAGCGGAAGCTGTCACCTGCATCAGCAACCATTTCGGCCCCGCTTTCCTCTATAATTATCTATACCGGAATCTCTTTCAAAATAAGCTGCCGGCATTCGCTGTCCTCGCAGCCTGTTATCTGCCGCCGCTGCTCCTCGGCCGTATCCGGCTGCACCGGCTGTACCACGGCTATGGCAGACAAAATAGCAAAGCCAGTTTTCCGGCAGGAAAAACAAAAAAACCGGCTCCCGGATCTCCTTTAAACATAAAGATCCTGGATGCCGGTATCTCAGACAGCTTCACAACCATGATAAAACTGGCCGGGTATATCATTCTATCCGCTCTGCTGGCAGACATCATCCTGCAGATTCCTCTGAAAAATCAGCTTGTAAAAAGCCTCTGCATCGGAATCATCGAAATCACCAACGGTCTTTCCCGGGTCGAAATGCTTACAGCCGGAACCGTCGAAAAATCCATGCTCGCCATCGGCATCGTCAACCTCGGCGGAATCAGCGGTCTCTGCCAGACCTGGTCTGTGATGAAAGGCACCGGGTTTCATATCCGACGTTACCTTCTTTTCAAACTGCTGTGCAGCCTCATCGGAATACTGCTGATCCGGTTCGCTCTGGAGCTCTGTTAAATCAGATTGATCTCGTCTGATTTCGTATCCTCCGCGGAATCTTCGGTAGCGGCACTTTCACTGTCAGAATCTCCCGCTGCGGTGAGCTCTCCCCGATTCGCTTTTACAATATCATAGCACTCCTGAAGAGAAGACAACAGACCGTCATATTTCGCCTTGGAAGTATCAATGGCGTGAACCACAATATTCTCCAGATTGCCCAGCAGATTGTCTGTATACTCAATAGAAGCCGTGCGGATCGCATTGGCATCCTCCGTAGCCTTGTCCAGGATCTCCTGCGCCTGATTCGTCGCGATAGAAACAACCTCATTCGCCTGCGCATAAGCCTGCTGCATAATCTGATGCTCGCTTACCAGCTCATTCGTCTGAATCTCCGCCTGCGCCAGCACCTCATCGGCTCTCGCCTGCGCGTCAGCCAGGATAGCGTCACGATTTGCAATAATCTTCTGATAGCGCTTAATCTCGTCCGGCGTCTTTAAGCGAAGCTCCGTCAGAAGCTCCGTGATCTCATCCTTATCTACGATAATCTTCCCCTTCGAGAGAGGCTGCGCCTTGCAGCTGTCAATATATTCCTCAATTTCCGCTATGATCTGCTCTAATCGACTGTTCATATGAGATTCTCCTTTATCTGTTTTGATTCAGAATATGATATTTGCCATATACCCTTTCAATAATCTGTTCCGGCACAAATCTGGAAATATCACCGCCATAAGACGCCACCTCTTTCACAATGGTCGAACTCAGGTAGGAGTATTTCAGGTTCGTCGTCAGAAAAATCGTGTCTATCTGATCGTTGATCGCATGATTCGTCTGTGCAATCTGCAGCTCATACTCAAAATCAGTGACTGCGCGCAGTCCCCTCACCACGATATTCGCACCCACTCTCGCCGCATAATCAGCGGTCAGTCCATCAAAGGAAGAAACCGTCACATTCGGCAAATGACTGGTCAGTTCCTTTATCATACTAACACGTTCTTCCGCAGAAAACAACGGATTTTTTGCATTGTTTTTCAAAACAGCCACGTTGAGCTCGTCCACCATCTTCGCGGAACGCTCAATAATATCGAGATGTCCGAATGTCGGCGGGTCAAAGCTGCCCGGGTAAATTGCTTTTCTCATGGTATTCTCTGGCGATCTTCGTCAGAATCCTCCTCTTTTCAAATTAGTGTTCTCAAAGATTACACCTGTATGGCATTTTATCTTTCATACGTCTCTTTTACGAAGAAAAATATGCTGATTCGTCTTATACCTCTTGACACGGTATACTTCAAATCCGGTCTCTTCCAGTACTTCAGGCGAAAAATCAAGAGATTCCTCCGCAATGAGCATCGTCTCCTCCCCGCAAAGAGCAGAGACAGACAACGCTTTCAGCGCTTCCGCAGCCATTCCCTTTCCATAAGGCGGATCCAGGAAAATAATATCAAACACATAACGGCTTTCCAGACTGCGCAGCGCAGCCAGGTAATCCATCTTTTTCACTTCACATACGGAACGGAATTTCGTGGCTGTAATATTATCCTCAATGCACGCCGCCGCCTGCCGGTTGTTATCCACAAACACCGCGTACCTGGCACCCCTGCTTAAAGCCTCCAGCCCGATCGCGCCGCTCCCGGCAAACAGATCCAGAAATACTGCTCCCGGCACCTCCGTCTGAATCATGTTAAACAGAGTCTCACGGATGCGGTCTGTCGTCGGACGCGTATTCATCCCTTTCACGGTCTTCAGCGGTATGCTGCGGGCCGTTCCTGCGATAATTCTCATATCAAAATATCTCCCGATGCAGAATGCTCCCCGGCAACTCATTTCAATAACCGGCCTTAATCCTGTTCCTTCAGCACACCTTTATTCTTCATCAGATAATCCACCAGAGATACAATGGTCAGAACCAGCGCCACATACAGGACAATCTGACCAAGGACATAAATCACATCCACGCCGCCGACGGGAAGCGACCAGGCACAATTTAAGATCAGCAGAATGATCGCCGCCATCTGAAAAGTAGTCTTAAACTTGCCCCACATGCTCGCCGCTATTACGATCTGATGCTCTGCCGCGATCAGCCGGAAGCCGCTGATAATAAACTCCCTGGCAATGATAATGATCACAATCCAGGACGGCACTTTCTCCAGCTCGATCAGACAGATCAGTGCCGAACAGACCAGCAGCTTATCCGCCAGCGGATCCATAAACTTTCCGAAATTTGTGACCAGGTTATATTTTCGGGCAATCTTCCCGTCCAGCATATCGGTCAGACTTGCCACGATAAAAATGACAAGCGCCAAGACCGGGGCAACTGCCCCCAGCCCGATATCCGTCAGAAGAAAAAATACAAAAAACGGAATCAGTATCACGCGAAACATGGTGAGTTTATTCGGCAGATTCATACTATCTCATTCCTTTCCCATTTCTTTTGGCTCTGGTATCATCACATGATTAGTTCTCCCAGCAAGTCATATTCATAAGCCCCGGTGATCTTAACCCTCACAAAGTCGCCGGAGACAAGCTCCTCATCCGTATGAACAAATACATAACCGTCGATATCCGGCGCATCCCGGTAGCTTCTGCCCACATAGGCATCTTCATCCGCCACCTTGCCCTCTATCATGATATCCAGCTCACGCCCGATCATATCGCCGTTTTTATCGAGAATCACATCCTCCTGAAGCTCCATCACTTCAGCCTGCCATTCCTCTTTCTGTTCCTCCGAAATCTGATCCGGAAACGCGGCAGCCGGCGTATTTTCCTCCTGAGAATAAGTAAACGCACCGAGACGGTCAAACTCCGTCTCATTGATAAACTCCATCAGTTCCTCATGCTGTTCCGCCGTCTCCCCCGGAAATCCGCAGATCAGGGTGGTTCGAAGCGCAATATCTGGGATCGCCGCGCGCAAATCGGAAATCTTTTTCACCAGAGTCTCCCTGTCGGTACGCCGTCCCATCCTTTTTAACACCGAAGTGCTGATATGCTGGATCGGCATGTCAATGTAGTGACATACCTTTTCATTGTCACGGATCGCATCGATCAGCTCATCATAAATTTCTTCCGGATAACAGTACATCAGCCGGATCCAGTAAATCCCGGGTATCTTATTTAATTCATTCAGCAAAAGATGCAGCGACTTTTTCCCATACAGGTCCGCGCCGTAGAGAGTCGTCTCCTGCGCAACAAGGATCAGTTCTCTCACCCCCTGCTCCGCCAGAGACCGGGCCTCCGCTACCAGCTCCTCCATCGGCACACTGCGGTACGGTCCGCGTATGGATGGAATGATACAGTAGGTGCAGCGCTTATCGCACCCCTCTGCGATCTTTAAGTGTGCATAATGTCCTCCTGTCGAAACACAGCGGGGAATCAGATGCTTTTCCAGATGTTCGAGCGGTTCAAACGCTTCGTATTTTGTTCCGGCCAGAACCTTTTCCACAGCAAGCAGAATATGCTCCGTGGAATTGGTGCCCAGCACCGCATCTACCTCCGGAATCTCCTTTAAGATCTCCTGCCGGTAACGCTCCGCGAGACAACCGCAGACAATCAGAGCCATGCAGGAACCCGCCGTGCGGTAGGCAGCCATCTCCAGAATCGTCTGGATGCTCTCCTCCTTCGCGTCATTGATAAAACAGCAGGTGTTGATTACAATCACGTCTGCCTCCGCCTCATCATCTGTTATCTCAAACTGATGATCCGAAAGCTTCCCGACCATATACTCGGAGTCCACACGGTTTTTATCGCAGCCGAGAGAAATAAATAATACTTTCATACTCACTGTGACGCTACACCTCTCCCTCAGCGTCATCCTCCCCGAGAATCTTCACATCCTGATTATAGAGTTCCTCCACCGCAATGGAAAGCGGCTTTTTATTCTCCGCATTTGCCACAAACGGCTCCGCTCCGGCAATAATCTGGCGGGCACGCTTCGCCGCCGCAATCACGATTGAGTAACGGCTGTTGACTACCGGCATTTCACCGATATTATCCGAATCCTCATTTACAACTTCCATTAATTCCACATAAGACGGGTGTATCATAGCTGTTCTCCCTTCACTAATTGCTTTAAATCATGTTTGATTGTTTCTATCTCACTCAGGCGATGGCGCATACGATTCCGCTCGCTGCAGATAATCCGGTGCACATCCTCCACGCAGGTATCCAGATCATCATTGATGACCAGGTAATCATACGCCTCGCAGCCGTCCGCCTCCTCGATTGCGCGGGACAGGCGGGAATGCACCACCTCCGGCGTCTCCGTCCCCCGCCCGACCAGCCGGTCTCTTAAGACCGCCGCCGACGGAGGCGTGACAAACAGGAGCAGTGTGTCGGGAAACTTTTCCTTAATCAAAAGCGCCCCCTGAATCTCAATCTCCAGAATCACATTCCGACTGCTCTGCAGCTGCTCTTCCACATAGGCACGCGGAGTGCCGTAATAATTATCTACATAGCGGGCATACTCAAGCAAAGCATCCTCCGCTATCATCTGTTCAAACTCTTCCGTCGTCTTAAAAAAATACTCTCTGCCTTCCGCTTCACCGGGACGGGGCTTCCTGGTCGTGGTGGAAACCGACAAGGCGTATTCCTCCGGATAACGCGCCAGAAGTTCTTTCATAATTGTCCCCTTGCCCGAACCGGCAAAACCGGAAAGGACGACAAGAAATCCTGTATCTTTCAAACTTCTACCTCTCTTCCTGCCTCGCGGTCCTGGCATCTTCCAGCCAGTGTCTCCGGCTGTAAAGCGGATAAAATAATATACTGCGTATCCGTGGCAATCACACTCTTGGTCCTGCGTCCCTGCGTGGCGTCAATCAGGATCTCCTTCTCCTTCGCCCGCTGAACCAGACGCTTTGCCGGAGCGGAATCCGGATTGATGATGGAAACAATCTTATCTGTATTGATGATATTTCCAAAACCGATGTTGATGAATTTTTGCATGGTGACCTCATATTTATCCGGGAGTCAAAGTCATTCAATTGGATGCCAGCATCCATCATCTGACTTTTATCCCCTGGTATCATTCTATGTTTTGAATCTGCTCCCTGATCTTTTCTATCTCTGTCTTCAACTCAATAGCGATATTGGAAGTTTCCAGGTCATTTGCCTTCGAGAGAATCGTGTTGGCCTCCCGGTTCATCTCCTGCGCAATGAAATCCAGCTTGCGTCCAATGCCGCCGCTGCTCTCCAACGTATCCAACATAGAATGAATGTGGGCTTTCAGGCGAACCGTCTCCTCATCCGTGCATATCTTGTCGGCAAAAATCACGATCTCCGCAGAAAGCCGGGATTCATCTATCTGAACGTCGCCCAGAAGCTCCTGTACTTTCGTCTGAAGCTTCCGGCGATACTCCGCCAGAATCTCCGGTGCGCGCGCTTCGACCCTGCCAACATTGTCAAGCATATGATTCAGCTTGGCTGTCAGGTCCTCTTTCAGCCGCTCCCCCTCCCGGGTCCGCACGGCAACCATCTGCTCTAAGGCTCCCCGAAGCGCCTGATCCAGCAGAGAGCGAATCTCGCTCTCATCCGTCGGCTGCTCCTCCATCGTCAGGACTTCCGGATAGCGGGACAAAGTGCTGACACGGATATCATCATCCAGATCAAACTCCTCCGCCATCTCTCTCAGGTAAGACAGATACTCACCGGCAATCTCCCTGTTGTATTTTACTGCCACATCATGCTCCGACAGATCCTCATATGTAATGAAAACATCCACCTTACCGCGCTCCATATACTCTTTGAGCTGCGCCCGGATAGCTGCGTCAAAATAATTCAATTTCTTCGGCATCTTGATGCTGACATCAAAATATCGGTGATTCACGGACTTCAGCTCCACCGTAATTCTGTGAAAAGAATCAGCACATTCGCAACGCCCGAACCCTGTCATACTTCTGATCATGATTGCCTCCTGATTGCAGATATACTTACAAGTCAGTCTATTATACGTTTTTTTTCCGATGAAGTCAAATTATTTTCTACGAAATAAAGTGTCTCTTTGCAGCACTTCGCGTGATATAAAAAACTCCTGCCGGATCCGCATTGCCATGGTGCAATCATCCCTGCAGGAGTATAAGAATTTAAATTTCAGGCGACAGGATTACCGCAGCTCCGTTTTGGGAGCAGACAATCAGTTTTTACTCCAGTAACCCTGTTTACTGTCAATCATGCTTCTTCAATACCGTGTTTCGCAAGCAATTTTTTCATACGATCCACCTCAGAAGTCAGCTTCTCCTTTTCTCCAAACCATTGTTCTTTCTCCCCGACCAGTCGTTCATTTTCCTCAGCCAGCTGCTCTTTTTCCTCAAGCAATTGCTCCCACTCTTCCTCAGCCAGCTGCATTCTCCGCTCAAACGTATAATCCAGTGTCATGACCCGTTTTACCTCCCCTCTGCGTTCCCGGAGAAATTTTTCCAGGATGCATGAATTTTCAAAGATAATCAAGAAATAATGTCACCCTCCGGCATAACACAGCCTGAAGCGATGCAGAATCATCAGTACAAAACGGGGCTTTTATAAATCCCTGTTCCGTGTCTGAGAGATAAGAAAATACGCTTTTATGATATTTATACTAGCACACTTTCCCGGGAAATACAATTCTATTTTTTTCGATTTTCTTTGCTCGGTTACATAACTTTATAACTGCCTCAAAAAGATAATATCGTGCTACCTGTTTGATAATATCGTGACTCCCTACCGCCTTTCATCGACAGTAAGATTATTAATGTGTGCAACCGAACGCATTACATCAATTTTCATACGAGGAGGATCAACATGAAAACAGCACTTATTACAGGCATCACCGGGCAGGACGGCTCCTACCTGGCAGAATTCCTGCTCGAAAAAGGATACGAAGTACATGGAATCACCCGCCGTGCATCCATCTCGAACACAGGGCGTATCGACCATCTGATGGGCAAAGTTACCCTGCATGAC
>JAJQAD010000062.1 GCA_021204005.1 Clostridiales bacterium | reverse complement strand
AAACTAAAATCCACTATTGAATGCAAAAGTAGAATTTACTTTTTCATTTTTCGTGTGGATTTTCAGTCATTTTATTACTTGATATGAAAAGTATTTCTGGGGTACAATAGGAAAGACGAAGAGGTTGCACCGATGATGGTTGCGCCTCTTTTTTTCGATTCAGGAAACAATTCTGTTGAAGAATGCGGAAATACATAAGCATACGGAGGAAAAAATGAATCTGTTGGATATTATAGGGCCGGTAATGGTAGGGCCTTCAAGCTCTCACACGGCGGGTGCGGTAAAAATCGGACGAGCCAGCCGAAAACTTCTGGCGGAGGAAGTGGCGAATGCGGAGATATTTTTTCATGGTTCGTTTCTGGCGACCGGAAAGGGGCATGGCACCGATAAAGCGCTGATTGCCGGACTTCTCGGAATGGAGGTGGATGACCCTGATATTCCGAACAGTTATGTGCTGGCAAAGGAGAGAGGTTTGAATTTTACTTTTGCCGGTATTGACCTTGGGGACGTACATCCCAATTCGGTAAAAATGAACCTGACTGGAGTGTCGGGGAGAAATCTGGAAATTGTGGCTTCATCGACGGGCGGAGGCCAGATCCTGATCTGCGAACTGGATGGACTGACGGTGAATTTCAGCGGCGAATATCCCACTCTGATCGTACACAATCTGGATCAGCCGGGGCATGTGACGGAGGTAACGTCTATGCTGGCGCACAAATCCGTTAATATCGCAACAATACAGCTTTACCGTGAGAGCCGCGGCGGGAATGCGGTTATGGTTCTGGAGTGTGACCAGGAAATCCCGAAGGCGTCCGTAAAGTGGCTGGAACATCTGGAAGGGGTTCTGAAGGTGACGTACTATAGCCTGGCGGAGTAGGCGATTACGGAAGAATTTCGCAATCAGGAATTTGTTATAAGACCGGAAAGGAGTGCGAATATGTACACATCTCTGGAAGAGTTATGTGAGATGGAAAGAAAAACAAAGAGATCGTTCTGGAAGCTTGTTCAGGAAGACGACTGCAGGGAGCGCGCGATTACGGAGGAGGAATCCTTTGCACAGATGCGCGCCATGTATCAGGCAATGCGTCAGGCGGATGAACAGTATGACGGAACCCTGCATTCCGCCAGCGGTCTGGTAGGAACGGAGGGTGCCAAAATGGCGGCTGCCCGAAAAGAGGGAAAGCTCCTCTGCGGAGATTTTATCGGAAAAGTGATGGAGAAGGCGTTAAAAACCAGTGAATCCAATGCCTGTATGAAGCGCATCGTGGCGGCGCCGACCGCGGGTTCCTGCGGCGTGGTACCTGCTGTGTTCCTGACGATGCAGGAGGAGATGGAGTTTACAGAAGATGTGATGGTGGAGGCGCTATATGTTGCGGCTGGCATCGGCGGCGTGATTGCGAGCCGTGCGTTTTTGTCGGGAGCAGCCGGCGGATGTCAGGCGGAGGTCGGTTCCGCTTCCGCAATGGCAGCCGGAGGAGCCGTTTATCTGCAGGGTGGCAGTGCGGGCGAGATCGTGAATGCCGCGGCGCTGGCATTGAAGAATCTGCTCGGTCTCGCGTGTGATCCGGTGGCGGGGCTTGTGGAAGTACCCTGCGTGAAGCGAAATGTACTGGGAGCGGTCAATGCAATGACTTCAGCTGATATGACGATGGCAGGAATCTGTACGAAAATACCACCGGATGAAGTGATTGATGCAATGCGCAGTATCGGCAGGAGCATGCATGAAGATATCCGGGAAACCGGAAAGGGCGGTCTGGCGGGGACTTCGACCGGGACTCGGATCCGGGAAAGGATGAGCGGAGAGATGTAAATTCGGGAACAGAAAGAATGACTGCATTTGTGTATGCAGGGCTGCCATAGGCTAATAATGAGCTGGCATAATCGTTTGGGAGGAAAACGATGGGAACTACAACGTCGAATGAGAACAGATTTTCAGATGATAAAGCAGCGAGTGAAAAAATGTCTGTTGCTTCGGATATATATGAGGCGGATGCCGTGATTGTCGGCGCCGGTGCGGCCGGCCTGATGGCCGCGTATTTCCTGAGCCGAAATGGCCGGAAGGTAATTGTTTTGGAAAAGGGCGTTTCTGCTGCTGTCTCCAACTTTGCCCGATGCGGAGGACCCGCTGCCTGTGAGACCAGACTGCAGGAGGAAGCAGGCGCGGAGGTTACGCTTGAACGGATGTATCGGCATATGTACGAATATTCCCGTGGGAGTGTAAACGGAAAATTACTCAGGAGTGTGCTCGCCTGCACGGGAACAGCAGTCAATGCGATGCTTGATCTGGGCATCGGTATGTCTCTGATGGAAGATACGTATGGGGTCGGGTTTCGCGGCCGCCATTTTTTCGAAGCGAGCGGATTAAACCGGACACGGCCGATTGTGTCTGCTGTCGAGAAAAACGGAGGTGTTTTTCTGTATAAGACGGAGGGAAAGGAAATTGTTTTGTCAGAGATGGGCTACGTGGCCGGCCTTAGAGCTTTGCGGAGAACCGGAGAAGAGATTTTTATCCGAACCCGGAGCGTTCTTGTCTGTACGGGAGGGTTTTTGGGCAGCAGCGAGATGCAGATGGAACATTTTAATACGAAGGTTTTTCCGCTGGGTAATACGCTGAGCGACGGCAGCGGAATCCGTATGGTTCAGGCGGCAGGCGGAACAATGGACCGTAATTTCGCAGTCGCCGGTAATGAGTGCGGTGCAGTATCTGCGGCCACGGCGGGATGGCCGTTTACCGCTGCGTGGAAAAACAGGAACGAACATTACGGTTACTGGCTGTTTGGCGGCCTTTTTGTTGACCGGAACGGGGAGCGTTTTATCGATGAAGGGGAAATTGCCCGGTATCCTCTGGCTGTCGGCGGGGAGGCTCTGACCCGGGTCGGGAAAGCGTATGCAATCATGGATTCATGTTATTATAACGCATGCTATACGGAGGGAATCAGATCGTATCTGGGATTTCCGGAAGAATGGACATCTGGGGAATCGGCGGAGTACTATAATCCGACTCCGGGAAATCAGGCGATGCATCTGGAAAAGGCGATCGCAGAGGGTTGGGCCTGCAGGGCAGATACGATGGATGAGCTAGTTGATTATTTCGGACTGGTTCACCTGAACGCGACAGTTGAGAAGTATAATCAGTATTGTACACATGGCGTGGATGGGGAGTTTGGCAAGGAAGCCTGTTTTTTAAAATCAGTGACAGTCCCGCCGTTTTACGCTTTTGAATATGTTCCGAGCGGTTGGTGTACATTGGGAGGCTTGAAGACAGACAGCCATATGCGTGCGTTAAAGGCGGACAATGAACCGATTCCCGGGCTGTATGCCGCGGGCAATGATATCGGAAGTATGTACAGTGTTCCGTATTATGACAATGAAGGAGCCAGTGTCGGACTGGCGCTCGGTTCCGGTGTGCTGGCTGCGAGGGAGATGTCAGAGTACCTGAAGAAATAGTAACGGGAAATAAAGAGAAAACGACAAGGAAGTCATATGTGATTGAATTAATATATGAGCAGTAACGAGAGCGGGCGCCCCCGAAGGAAAAGTTCGGGGAGCGCCCGGCGTGTTTATACGTAAGGGGTGTTATATGAGGAATTGTTGTTATAATTCTTCCGCCTTAAATGCATTATATCCCTCGTAATAGTAGCTGAGGTCAATCCCTTTCATATAGATCTCACGGTTATCCGTTTCATCTGTGAGAGCAGTTTTCAGAATATGCTTGATTTCTATGTCTCTTACAGGGCTGCGTTCCATGGCGAGCAGATAATCTTCCTTATCCACTTTGCTCCAGTCGATTACTTTTCCGATTTCAGCCTTTAACATCAGGTCAAGCCAGATTCTCGCGCTTCTGCCGTTCCCTTCCCTAAAAGGATGTGCGATATTCATTTCTACATATTTTTCAATGATCTCATCGAACGTGGACTGCGGCATTTTATCAATGTTGGCGAGCGCCGCATCCAGATACATCAGAGGTGCGAAGCGAAAATTTCCCTTTGCCAGGTTCACGGTGCGCAGTTTACCCGCAAACTCATAAATGTCCTCGAATAAGTACTTGTGTATCGCCTGCAGAGAAGAGAACCTGCCAATTTCCAGCTGTTCTGGCAGGGCGGATTTATAAAGCTGGATTGCTTTTTTCTTACTGATGCGTTCCTCCTCCCGGGCAAGGTCGGCGGAATTGTCGATTCCCAGCTTGTTTTCAATCATCATGGCATGTGCCTCCGGTTGATTCATTATTGTCTGTATCTGTGTTATTTTATTATACCGTTAGTAGTTCTGAAACACAAGTAATCCGCGTTTATGTTATATGTCCTTCCTCTCCCCGCCCTGCACCTGATTCTGCTTGCGCCATTCTCGCGGCGGGATACCATATTGCTTTTTAAATGCGCGTGAAAAATGCAGCTGGTCCGTGTAGCCGACTGCCTGGCTGATGTCCTGGATGGAGAGGCGGGTCAGCTTCAGCAGGTCACAGGCTTTGATCATGCGGTAGGTGATCAGAAATTCCTGTGGTGTTTTTCCGACGGCTTTCTTAAAAATCTTCCCGAAATAGCTCCGGTTTAACCCGAGGAAAGCCGCGATGTCCTCGATGGAGATATCGTTCTGGAAGTTCTGCTCAATGAACGTGATGCTTTCTTTTAAATAAAAATCCTGCATCTTTCCGGTTTTTGAGAGGTTCATGTCGGAGGAGGAGCGGGTCAGTAAATCCAGAAACAGGTAGAGATGGCCGATCAGATGGTACGGGGATTCCTCCCGGTGCCGGGTGATGTAGAGCATCTCATCTTTCATCTGCTCCCGCAGATCTGCAAAGCGGGCGTGATAAACAGGGTTGCTCCTTCCCAGTCCGCAGATTTCCAGCGCTTCCTTGACCCGAAGTCCGTCGAACTCCAGCCATACGTACTCCCAGGGAAGCTCCCGGTCGGCCGTGTAGGTGGTCACCTGATTGGGAAAGAGCATGAAGCCCTGTCCGCTTTTGATCTTGCAGATGTGAGATTTCCCGGCGGCGTCGATATAGTCTAGGGAGCCGGTTCCGGAGAGGACATAGTGGAACAGATAGTGTTTCCTGGCTGCCGGTCCAAAAGTATGGGACGGCTCACAGCGCTCCCATCCGAACTGATATAAGCCCAGATCTACAAAGGTTTCATTCGGAAAGATAGAAAAAATCCAATTCTCCATAACTGCCTCCCATTTGTTTGCACTCTGCTGCACGGCTCATTATACCTCAAAATATGCCAAAATGCTACCTCTTTTTCACCCATCCCTAAAATGTCGCATAATGGCATAAAACGCGCAATATCAGAGAATTTACATAATGCCCAGCCGGGTGTTATGATTTTCGTAAATAAGCCGGTTTATTCTATCGCAGGAACGTTTTTGTTCGTGCATTGTGCGAAAACGCACGTTTTCCTGTGATGGACATTTATTTTGTGAAAGGAGAGCAAGAGGAAGTGAAAACGAAAAAAACAAGGTTTTTTTCCATATTTCTGCAGATCGTGCTGGTGGCGTCTATGGCATTTGCGCTGGCCGGCTGCGGCAGTCGGACGGAGGGGAAGATTGAGATCGAACTGGTTCAGTATAAACCCGAGGCCGTGGATGTCTTTGAACAGCTGGAAGAAGAGTTTAATGCAACCCATGACGATATTGTGCTGACCATCGAATCTCCCAATGATGCGACAACAATCTTAAAGACCCGGTTTATCCGGGAAGATTATCCGGACATCATCGGAATCGGAGGAGATGTCAATTATTCCAGTTTTGTGGATTCGGGTATCCTGGCGGACGTGTCGGATTATGAGGGTCTGGACTCAGTCAATGAAGCTTATCTGGATATCCTGGAGGAGCTGGAGTATGTCCCGACGGATGACACTTTCGGTGTTCCGTATGTGGCCAATGCGGCGGGCGTTCTGTACAACGAAGATATGTTTGAAGAGTATGGGTGGGAAATTCCTACAACCTGGGATGAGTTTGTCGCACTGTGTGAGCAGATTGAGGCGGACGGAGAGCAGCCGCTGTATTTCGGATTTAAGGATACCTGGACCTGCCTGGCGCCCTGGAATGCCCTGGCTGTGAGCCTGGCGGACTATGATGTCTGCAGACAGGTAAACGAGGGAACGACGACTTTTACGGAGGAATACCGCGAGGTGGCGGAGAAGATGCTGGTTCTGCTTGACTATTGTGAGGACGGTCCCTTTGCCTATGGTTACAATGACGCATGTACGGCTTTTGCCAACGGGGAGGCGGCGATGTATCCGATCGGCAGCTATGCAATTCCGCAGATTCTGTCGGTGAATCCGGATATGAATATCAACTCTTTTGTGATGCCGGGCAGCAATGAAGCGGAGGAGAATGTCTTAAATTCCGGCGTGGATCTGATGTTTTGCGTGACAGAGGCTTGTGAAAATAAAGAAGCAGCCTATGAAGTGCTGGATTTTCTGATGGAGAGTGATAACGTGCAGCTCTATCTGGATGACCAGAACGCAGTCCCGTGTATGGAGGGTGATTTTACGCTTGCCGACGAGCTGGAAGGTATGGAGGCTTATATCAATGAGGGTATCATGAGCGATTATCAGGATCACTATTATCCCTCTGAAATGTCGGCGGATGCTTTGGTTCAGACCTTCCTGATCGAGCAGGATGTGGACGATTTTCTGGAGACCTTTGACACGAACTGGGTGAGATACAACAGAGACATCATCCGCAAGGTGGAAGAATATGAAGCCGGGCAGTAAACCGGCTGGAAAGGGAGAAATATGGAAAAGAAAAAAATAGGCAGTGAACAGCGGACATTCCTGCTGATGACGATACCGATTCTGGTTTTGTTTTTCCTGTTTAACACGCTGCCTCTGATCAAGGGCGCGATTTACAGCTTTACCAATTTTAAGGGATACGGTGATTATGACTGGGTCGGATTCCGCAATTACATAGATCTCTTTACCGACGCGAGGGTTGGAAAATCGTATCTCTTTACCTTTAAACTTGCACTTGTGTCCACGGTTGTGGTTAATGTGCTCAGCCTGATCATGGCGCTGGGTTTAAACAGCAAGATTAAGTTCAAGAGTGCGCTTAGGGCAATGTATTTTATTCCAAATGTATTGGGTGCGCTGGTAGTCGGTTACATCTTTAACTACATTTTTACCTACATACTTCCGGCTATCTCCGAGATGCTGGGAGGAAGCGGGACGAGTATGCTGGCAAGTACCAGATGGGCCTGGGTGGCGATCATGATCGTCTGCGCCTGGCAGTCAGTCGCGATGAACACGATCATCTATATCTCCGGTCTGCAGACCGTGCCGGAGGATGTCTACGAGGCGGCCGCTTTAGACGGCGCAGCGGGATGGGCGAAGTTTAAGAGCATCACGCTGCCGTTGATTTTCCCCTTTGTGACGATCAACATGGTGCTGTGCATGAAAAACTTCCTGATGGTCTTCGATCAGATCGTGGCATTGACCCAGGGCGGGCCGGCACAGAGCACGGAGTCTATTTCCTATCTGATTTACAATAACGGTATGTCCGGCGGACAGTTCGGGTTCCAGAGTGCGAACGCAGTCATCTTCTTTATCGTGATTGTGGCAATCTCTGTAGGACAGATGAAATTTATGGGGTCAAGGGAGGAGCAGCTGTGATGAGAAGAAAAAAAGACGAGATAAAAGTAAAAGAAAAGGTCAACTGGCCGGTAACCATTCTCCTGATCATCGGTCTGGTCACGGTGATTTTCCCGTTGTATATGACAGTAGTGATCGCGTTTAAACAGCCCAGCGAGATGACAAACAGCATTGCCGGTATCCTTTCGCTGCCGAAAACCTGGAGTTTCTCGAATTTTATCGAGGCGATTCAGGTGACGGATTTCTGGCATTCGCTCCTGAACAGTGTGCTGATTACGGGGATAACGGTGGGAATTTCCATCCTGGTGCATTCCATGGTGGGTTACGCCATCGGTCGGAATAAGGCGCGCAAAAAGTTTTATAATTTTGCGTATCTCTATATTGTGAGCGGCATGTTTGTTCCCTTTGCCATTCTGATGATGCCGTTGGTGAAACAGACGGCAAACTGGGGAATCGCGAATCCGGTGGGCGTCATTCTCTGCTACGTGGTGTTTTATATGCCGATGAATGTCCTGCTGTACGCCGGGTATCTGACCAATATCCCGATTGCCCTGGAGGAGGCGGCCAAGGTGGACGGCGCGACGACCTGGAGGACATACTGGACGGTGATCTTCCCAATCATGAAACCTATGCACGCGACTGTGGCGGTGCTGACCGCCCTGGGAACCTGGAATGATGTGATGACGCCGTTAGTTATCATGTCCGGAAGCGGCCTGAATACGCTCCCGCTGGCGCAGATGACATTCCAGACCCAGTTCGGAACCAACTACAACCTTGCATTTGCTTCCTATCTGCTGGCTCTGCTTCCGATTCTGATTTTCTACGTTATTTGTCAGAAGCAGATCTTAAACGGGGTGGTAAACGGAGCCGTGAAGTAAGAAACGGTGTGAGTTTGTAAGGGAAATACAAGGGCGCTGTCTGAGACCCCCTTCCGGACAGCGCCCGTTTTTCTTAATGAAACAGGAGTCAAAAAAGAGGATTGGTATTTACAGAAAATCGGGGCAAAGATGGCCTCTTATAGAAATTCATTATAGGTGTGTGTGAGAATGGCAATACAGTATAATATCAAAAGCAATATTTTTACCCTGAGTACGAAGAATTCGACTTATCAGATGCAGGTGGATCCGTATGGTTTCCTGCTGCATTTATATTACGGAAAGAAAATGCGTGGAGAGGCGGATTATCTTCTGCCCCGGGCGGACCGTCCTTTTTCCGGGAACCCATACGACGCGGGTGCGGATCGAACATGGTCTCTGGACATCCTGCCGCAGGAGTTTCCGTGCAGGGGCAGCGGGGATTTTCGCAGCCCGGCTATCCTCGTGAGAAATGAGGATAATTCCTCTGACTGTGACCTGAGATACCGTTCCCATACGATTTATGACGGAAAATACAGCCTGCGCGGGCTTCCGGCAGTTTACGCGGCGGAGACGGAGGCACAGACTCTGGAACTTACCCTGGAGGATACGGTATCCGGATTGCAGGTTGCTCTGCTCTATGGAGTTCTGGAGGACTATGATGTGATTACCAGAGCCGTGCGCGTGATGAACACTGGGGAGGAGACTGTGCATTTGTCCCGGATTCAGAGTGCCTGCCTGGATTTTGTCACTGGTGATTTTGACTGTATCTCTTTCTGCGGGCGTCATGCGATGGAACGGCAGATGCAAAGGCAGCCGGTGAGCCACGGTACATTCCTGATCGGGAGCAGGAGGGGGACATCCAGCCACCAGTATAATCCGATGCTGCTGCTGGCGTCGCGGGAAACGACGGAAGACTATGGATCCTGCTATGCAGCCTCTCTTGTCTACAGCGGAAACTTCCGCGCAGAGGCGGGGATGGATCAGTACAACCAGACCAGGATGCTGATGGGACTGGCGGAGGAACAGTTTTCCTATCCGCTCGGACCGGGGGAGGATTTTTATGCGCCGGAGGTTGTTTTAAGCTACAGCAGGGAGGGGCTGGGAGAGCTTTCTCAAAATTTACATGCCTGTTTCCGCAGGCATCTCTGCAGGGGCAGATACCGGGATACTCCACGGC
>JAJQAD010000121.1 GCA_021204005.1 Clostridiales bacterium | reverse complement strand
AAGCCGTACATGGCGGAGTGGCGGAAGCTGGATCTTCAGTTTTACGGAATCTGCACCGGTTTCTTAGGTTCGGTGGAACAGATTGAACTGGTGGAAGAGTTTTTGCGGGATTTCACCGGAGAACATACGATTGTTCTGATTGATCCGGTGATGGGCGACTATGGGAAACCTTACGCTACCTACACGATGGAGATGTGTCGGGAAATGAAGCAGCTGGTGCGCTATGCGGATATTCTGACGCCGAACCTGACTGAGGCATGTATCCTGACGGATATGCCATACAAGGAAAAATGGCGCGTGGCTGAAATCGGTGCCATGGTGGAAGCTCTGAGCGCGATGGGACCGGAAAAGATTGTGATTACCGGCATTCCGCAGGGAGGCTTTGTGGCTAATCTCTGTTATGAGAAAGGAAAAGAACCGAAAGTGCGGCGTACCCACAGGGTTGGCACATCTCGCTCCGGGACGGGTGATATTTTTGCGGCGATTCTGGTCGCGGACGCCGTGAACGGAGTCCCTTTCGGGGATTCGGTGAAGAGGGCTTCCGGTTTTATCAAGAAGGCGATTATCAGCTCGATTGAGAGGGATATTCCGCTGACGGACGGCGTGTGCTTTGAGGAGCATCTGGCAAAGCTGGCGCCGAAGTGAGGGTTGGAAAACGGCAATTTGACCGGCAACATGATTAAGGCGGCAAAATGTTATGATACTTCAGATTGTTCCTTGTATCATAACATTTTAGACAGGCATTGTTTTCAAAATTCGTAACTGCTCAGTGCCATCACAGTTACGAGGAAAAGTCCATTAGAAATCGCTGCGCGAGGGGACTTTTCCTTGTGTAATTTACGTTGTCAGACGCACTTCGCAGCAAGTGCGAAGTACTGTCCGGAATAGTTACTAAAATTCCTGTAAAAAAGAAAGGCGGATAATAGTCATGGAAATTCTTTATAAAGTTCACAATGGTTTATATGCGAATCTGACCAACAAATGTCCGTGCGCGTGCACATTCTGTCTGCGCCAGACGACGGATCATGTAGGAGAGTCCGGACGCCTCTGGCTGGAGCGTGAGCCTTCTCTGGAGGAAGTGATCGCTGCATTTGATAAGTTCGATATGGATCAGTTTGAGGAGTTTGTGTTCTGCGGATTCGGGGAGCCCACGGAGGCGCTTCCGGTTCTTCTGCCTGTGGCGGATTATGTAAAGAAGTCATTTGACAAAAAGATCCGCATCAACACCAACGGCATGGGGAACCTGATCTGGCAGAGAGATATCACGCCGGAATTCGAGGGGCGGATTGATACGGTCTCCATCAGCCTCAATACTCCCGATGCGAAGCGCTACCAGGAGCTGGTGCGGTCGAAATTCGGCGACGGCTCTTTTGAAGCCATGCTTGATTTCGCAAAGCGCTGCACGGAACATGTCTCTCAGGTGATTCTGTCCACTGTAGATACCACGATCACCCACGAGGAAGAGGCACGGTGCCGCAAAATTTGTGAGGAGATCGGGGTTACCTATCGGATTCGTCCGTGGGAAGGATAAGTGAGTGATGATTCCGGAATGACCGGTTTATGGAGATATAAGTCTTGTAACTGTTCCGTATTGTCCTGAATAATTACAAATTCCCAAAAATAACCTGCAGGATCAGGAGTGCTTCTGGTTTTGCAGGTTTTTTGCCAAAAAATAAAATATTTATAAAATTAATTTGAGAAAAACAGCGTGAAGCGCTTGACATTCCTGATTAGTGGTGATAAACTCCATTTGATTAGAAGTTAGATAAATCTAATAAAATATAGTGATGCATAAAATGAATTGTAGAATTCTAATAAAATATAAAACAGCATAATAAATATTTTGATATGCTAATAACATGTAGCGGAGTATAAATAAGATTGCAAATTTCTAACATTGCAGCGGCGGTAATTAATGTAAGTGTTTGATATATATTATAGCCGGCAGGAAGAAATAAAAAGTGAAATACTGGCCAGGAGGAAATGAGAATGATGCCTTTATCTATGTCAAAATCCGGGGAGATTGTAGTGATCAAAAAGATTACGGGAAAGGATGAAATCCGACAGCATCTGGCGGAGCTTGGTCTGGTAGTGGATGAGACGGTGAAGGTCGTGACAGAGGTAGGCGGCAATCTGATCGTCCAGGTAAAAGAGAGCCGGATTGCTCTCGACAGAACCATGGCAAACCGGATTATGGTGTAAAAGAGAGTGATGGAAGAGACAGGCGGATTGTCTGCAGCCGATCCTGGATTATGGAATCAGGAAAAGTGCAAGGGAAAAGAATGGAGACAAACAGGCTGTGTACAGTCTGGTTTGACTATAAAACAGACATGGGTGAGGCCCGGTCAATGATAATTTAAAAAAGTTGTGAGTGGAGTGGGAGGAATGAATCCGGATAAAACTCCATGTAACGGGAAAGGAGATTATATGAAAACTTTAAAGGATGTGCCGGTCAACGGCACCGCGGTGGTAAAACGTCTTCACGGCGAGGGACCGACCAGACGCCGAATCATGGACATGGGAATCACGAAGGGCGTAGAAATCCTGGTGAGAAAAGTGGCGCCGCTGGGAGACCCCATTGAACTGAATGTTCGCGGATATGAGCTCAGCATCCGAAAAGCGGACGCTGAGATGGTGGAAGTAGAGTAAAATACAGGGCTTGAGTTATGAAACAGGAATCCGTATATACAGTGGTGCGGATCAGAATCAGAAAATATCAGAGAGGAGAATTACATGAGCATTAAGATTGCACTTGCGGGTAATCCGAACAGCGGAAAGACGACGCTGTTTAATCAGCTGACCGGAAGTTCCCAGTATGTGGGAAACTGGCCCGGCGTTACCGTGGAGAAAAAAGAGGGAAAATTAAAGGGGCATAAAGGTGAGGTTGTTATCCAGGATCTGCCGGGTATTTACTCCCTTTCCCCGTACACACTGGAGGAGGTTATCTCCCGTACATACCTTGTCAATGAGCGTCCGGACGCGATTTTAAACATTGTGGACGGCACGAATTTTGAGCGTAACCTGTATCTGACCACACAGCTGATGGAGCTTGGCATTCCAGTTGTCATTGCGGTTAACATGATGGATATCGTCCGTAAGAACGGCGATAAGATTGACGTCAAAAAAGTGGCGGATCAGCTTGGCTGTGCTGTAATCGAGATCAGCGCACTGAAAGGCGAGGGCGGTTTTGAGGCTGCGGAACAGGCGGTGGAGGCTGCAAAGAAAGCGAAGTACGCAGAGCCGCTTCACGTATTTACGGGAAGCGTGGAGCATGCGATCGCTCACATAGAGGAGTCCATCGAGACAAAAGTGAAGAAAGAGAATCTTCGCTGGTACGCGATGAAGCTGTTTGAGCGGGACTCCAAGATTCAGGAGGAGCTGAATTTCCCCGCTGATCTGATGGCGCATATTGAGACTCATATTGAGGAGTGCGAGAAGGAGATGGATGATGATTCCGAGAGTATCATCACCAACCAGCGGTATTCTTACATCAGCAAGCTCTGTGACAATACAGTGAAAAAGGCTTCCTCGCTCCATGAGATGACAGTTTCCGATAAGATTGACCGTATTGTGACGAACCGTATCTTAGGCCTGCCGATTTTTGCAGGTATTATGTTCCTGGTGTTCTGGGTGGCAATGAACACCGTCGGCGCGTTTCTGACAGACTTTGTCAACGATGTTGTTTTTGCGGACGGCATCTGTGCCTGGCTCGGAACTGCGCTGGATAATGCAGGTGTCGCCCCGTGGCTGGCGGGTCTCTTAAATGACGGTATTGTGGCCGGCGTGGGCGCTGTTCTCGGCTTTGTGCCGCAGATGTTAGTCCTGTTCCTGATGCTCTCTTTCCTGGAGCAGATCGGATATATGGCTCGTGTGGCTTTTGTTCTGGACAGAATTTTCCGCCGGTTCGGACTTTCCGGTAAATCTTTCATCCCGATGCTGGTAGGCGTCGGCTGCGGTATCCCGGGTGTTATGGCTTCCCGTACCATCGAGAATGAAAAAGACCGCCGGATGACGGTAATGACGACGACTTTCATGCCCTGCGGCGCAAAGATGCCGATCATTGCCATGATCGCAGGCGCGATGTTCCCGGCTCATCAGGGTCTGGTCTCCGTATCCGCTTACTTTATCGGTATCGCGGCGATCATCCTCTCCGGTATTATGCTGAAGAAGACAAAACCTTTTGCGAGCGACCCGACACCGTTTGTCATGGAGCTGCCCGCTTACCATATTCCGACTGTTGGCTCTATTCTCCGTCCCACCTGGGAGAGAGGATGGTCCTTTATCAAGCGCGCGGGTACAATCATTCTCGCATCCACCGTGTTGATCTGGTTCCTCCAGGGCTTTGGAGCGACAGGTTCCGGCTTTGGTATGGTTGCGGATTCCAATGATTCGATTCTCGCGGCGATCGGCAGCGCTGTTTGCATCATCTTCCGCCCGGCTGGATTTGGCGACTGGCGTGCGACAGTGGCGGCTGTCACGGGTCTGATTGCCAAGGAAAACGTTGTAGGCACATTTGGTATCCTCTATGGCGGATTTGAGGAAGTTGCAGAGGATGGAGCTGAGATCTGGAGTGCGCTGCAGGCGGCATACACACCGCTCTCCGCTTACACTTTCATGATCTTCAATCTGCTGTGCGCACCGTGTTTCGCGGCGATGGGCACCATCCGGAGAGAAATGAATAATACGAAGTGGTTCTGGGCTGCCATCGGCTATCAGTGCTTCCTGGCCTACACGGTATCCATTATCGTATATCAGATCGGCAGCGCGATCGGCGGAAACGTACATCCGGTCGGCCTGGTTGTGGCGATTGCGATGCTTGTTGCGTATGTATATATGATTGTTCGCAAGAACCCGTATGCGAAAGGAAATGCGGTAACGGCATAGAATGGAAAAAGATTTTTTGGTAGTGACATGATAGGAAAGCATGTGTTATCATAATAATGTGTAAAATATTGAGCAGCAAAGGAGGTAGTTTATGGCAACAGTGATTGTCGCGATTATTGTTTTTGGAATCGTCGGACTGGACGTGTGGTATTTGCTGGACGACAAGATTCATCACAAGGGCAAGGTGAGTTGCAGCGGTAACTGCCTGGAAGGCTGTTCCGGCTGTGGCGGCGGCTGTTCGGGTTGTAAGAGCGGTGGGGGCTGTCATTAACATTGTGCATTAGCAAAAACCAGTGAAGATAGATGCTTAGACAGAGGCGTATAGTGAACAGGAGGCGTAAATAGCCTCCTGTTTTCATATATGCAGGGGATAAATTCCTTTTGACACAGCATTAGAGATAAGCTATGCAAACATATTCATCGCAAAGACACCGACAATACTGATGATAAAAAGAATCATGCCTGCATTGCCGAAGATTGCTTTGCACATCTTTCCCGCAGACATCTCGTACTCTCCGGAATACAGGACGGTCTTTCGGATAGACAGGATGAACTGCACCAGACCGACGATCGCCAGGCCGATGAAAAGCAATTCATATAAGACCAGTCCGATCATAGCGCCTGGATTCATGAAAAAGGCAGTGAAGATTGCGTCAATGGAATCGCCGCTGATCCATTGTAAATAGTCGAGTTTTTCCAGGAAAAAAGTTCCGACAAAGCCGCCGAGAAAGTTGACCGCCATGTGGAAAGAAATCGTGTATCTGATCTTTCCGGTGCGGATATATACGTATGCGAAGAGGCAGCCCAGTCCGAATGCATAGAAAAACTGGTAAAAATTGCCGTGGATCACTCCGAAAATGAGTCCGGAGAGCAGGATGGCCGTGCGGTCACCGAAGACGATAACGCGGTCGATCAGCAGCTTCCGGAATACCAGTTCTTCCAGAATCGGTGCGAGAATGACGGAGAACAGAAAGACCATCCCAAGGCTGCCGGTCGTCATCATGTCCTGGATGTCTGAGGTCAGCTCCACGCCGGAGAGGGCACTGATCAGGGCGCAGACGAGGTTGCCGATGATGTTTCCTGCTTCCATAATGAATATGGCGATACAGAGCGTGGAAAACCACTTGCCTGCCTTCATCTTATTCTGGTATAGTTTCATCGCGGGCAGTCTGCGCATGATGATGGCGCAGACCGGCATTGCTACCAGATACTGGGGCGCAAGAGAAACGACCCAGTACAGACCCGGATAGCGATAGAGGCTTCCCGGAGCAAAAAACTCAATAACAATGCTTAAAATTACCTGGACAACAATGATTAATACAATCAGGGCAAAATATGCAAATCCCACTCTTGAGAAAAATTTTTTACTATTCATCAGATTACGTACTCCTCGGAATGTTTTCTTTCATTATAAAATTGAAATATGAAAAAACTATTAACAAACACAGAATAAAATCTGATATAATTTTTTTGTTCCGACAATCTATAAAACGGGAGCCAGATCAATTTGGAGGAGAACTATGAATCTGAAGCAATTATGTGAAATGATTGAAATGCCGGCTGAGGTCACGAAAACGGTTTTATCCCTGTCAGAGAGACTGCCGCAGACGGGGCTGATTCGCGTAATTACACAACAGGAAAAAGCGCGGGAAGCCTATTCTGAGCTGGAGGAACTTTGCGGGGAGAACAGGGATGGATATACGATGCTTACCTATATGCTGCTGGCGGCTCTGGAGACGCAGGTGAAATATCAGAAAAAAGGGATCAGTGATGATATTTTTTACGATACCATGAAATGTTTTTCCAGATTTGTGCGGGAGCACAGAGCAAGCTTTGGAAGATACGGGTTTGACCGGGGGTTTTGGACATACCGGCAGCTGTCGATGACGCTGTTTCGAATCGGGACCCTGGAGTATGAGTATGTGGACGAGGAGCAGGTGACCTATATCCATATTCCGACAGGAGCAAATTTGGAAAGGCCGCTGTGTGCAGAGTCATATGCAGCGATGTTTGATTTTACTGCAAAGTATTACAGTGACCGTGCGAATTACGAATTTATCCTGGATTCGTGGCTTTTGTCTCCCGCCCTTGACGAACTGCTGGATCCGGATTCGAGGATTATTCAGTTTAAAAATTGTTTTCAGATGGATTCCTGGAACAAAAATGCCGCAGATGCCCTGCAGTGGGTCTTCGGGAGAAGAGACCTGAGTTATGAACAGCTCCCGGAGCATACGTCGCTGCAGCGCAGAATGAAACAGCATTTTTTAAATGGCGGTGTCATCGGTTGCGCCAGGGGGCATTTAAAAGGATTCTGAACCTTTATCGTGTCTGGCTGGTCTGTCAGCGGTTTTTTTGAGATTGGAAATACTCCTGTGCGGACAGCGGTTTTCCGGAACCTGAGACAGGTGTGTGATTTTCGTCGAGGGAATGAGCCGATGTTTTTTCGTCGTCGTTATCATTTGCCGGCACGTAATTTCCGTTGGGCTGCTGCACCCTCGCTTTTACGTTGTCCGCCATGAGTGCGGCAAAAATGTGCAGAACACGCGCCTTTACATCCGGGTCATAGACCGGCGCGGCCACTTCGACCCGGCGGATGGTATTGCGGGTCATAAAGTCGGCGGAAGATAAATAAACTTCCTCGCCATCGGCGCCGAAAATATAGATCCGGGAGTGCTCCAGATAGCGCCCCACGATGCTGCGGATCGTGATATGATCTGTCATTCCGGGAATTCCCGCGATCAGACAGCAGGCGCCGCGGACAATCAGTTCAATCTCAACGCCGGCCTGGGACGCCTCGATGAGCTTGTCGATGATTGTTTTGTCAGTCAGGGAATTCATCTTGGCGCCCACGTAGGCAGGCTTCCCATTCCCGGCCAGAGCGATTTGTCGGTCAATCTTTTGCAAGATGGGTTCTCTCAGCGCCCTCGGGGCGATGAGCAGGTGTTTTGTCTCTGTCATGACCTCCCCGAGGAAAAGCTGCTGAAAGACTTTGTTGGCCTCCGCGCCGATTCCCTGATGTGCGGTCATGAGGGAAAAATCGGTGTACAGGCGGGCGGTCGTCTCATTATAATTTCCGGTGCCGATCTGGGTATAATAAAAGTTGCTTTCCTCTTTTCTCATGGTGACAAGGCAGAGCTTGGAATGGACTTTCAGGTTATCCAGCCCGTATAAAATGCGGCAGCCGGCTTCCTCCAGGCGCCGCGACCAGTCGATATTGTTCGCCTCATCAAACCGGGCGCGCAGTTCCACCAGCACATCCACTTCCTTGCCGTTCTCGGCGGCGCGGATCAGTTCGCTGACGACTCTGCTGTGGCTTGCTACGCGATAAAGGGTCATCCGGATGGATACCACATCCGGGTGTTCGGCTGCTTCCGTCAGCATTTTTAAGAAAGGATCCATGCTGTCATAAGGGTAGAAGAGCAGCCGGTCTTTTTCCTCAATCTGTTCCAGCATACTCCCGCGCAGATTGATCTCCCGGGGAATCTGTGGGGAAAAACGGTCAAAGAACAGAGCAGTGTCGCCGCGCAGGATATCCCGGATTTCGGAGAAAAAGGACAGATCCAGCGGGGCCTGTGAGCGGAAGACATGGGATTCCTCCATCCCCAGCTGCTGACACAGTGCTTTTAAGATACCGGCATCCAGCGGCCGGGTGTACTCCAGTTTAATCGGGCGAAGCCGTTTCCGCTGGCTGACGAGCTGTTCCATGATATTGCGAAAGTCGGCTTCGTCGTCGTACACATCCTCGTCGGGGTCGATATCCGCATTCCGGAGAAGGCGGATCAGGGATTTTGCTTTTACATTATAGTTCCCGAATATTTTTCCGGTAAAATGTAAAATTAACTCCTCTGTCAGAATGAAACGGTTCTCCCGTCCGGAAATTCGTACTAACCGGGGAAACATCTCACCGCTGCAGGGGACGATGCCAAGCTTCTCCTTTCCGTTTGCCTCAAGGATTGCGATGACATAGATATCCTGGTTGTTCAGGAAAGGAAAAGGCTGTTTTTTGCCGATGACCAGAGGAGCCAGGAGCGGTCGGATAGATTGTTTGAAAAATGTCCGCAGAAAGATTCTGTCCTGCTCCTCCATCTCCCCGTATTCCAATAACTCCACGCTGTGCAGGGAAAGTTCTTTTTTCAATACGGTAAAGTCATGATCTTTACGCTGAGTCAGAGTTCTCGTCTGGCTGAAGATTGCAGCAAGCTGCTCCGCGCAGGTCATGTGTGTCTTGCTATCCCGGATGTCCTCCGATATCAGCATCTGGTCAAAAAGAGAACCGACACGGACACGGAAAAACTCGTCCAGATTGCTCTGAAAAATAGAGAGGAAAGAGAGGCGCTCGCCGAGCGGGTTCAGAGGTGTTTCCGCTTCCTCCAGCACACGCGTGTTAAACTTCAACCAGGATAATTCCCGGTTGTCATAGCAGGAGTTGATGAGAACGTCAGATTCCGCAGCAGATTCAGTTGGCAGGAGATCCTTCGCGGTCAGTTCGGTTTTATCGCCTGCTTCCCCGTCTGGTATCGGTTCCGGATGTTTCCGCCGGAACAGCCTGGATAATAAGTTTTTGAAAAATGATATCATGGAAAACTCCTTATTATTAAAAATCGATGTCTTTGAAAGAACTTTGGTTCAATGAATCAAATAACAGTTCTATGGTAGTTTGCTCTCTATTCCAGAATATCATTTGGGGAAGCTTTTGCAAAGAGAAATTCAGGTAAAGTTTGTAAAGAGCGGGATGAGTGTGATGGGAAAAATTCCTTGACAGATGAAGGGAAATAGGATAGAATCAAATTCGT
>JAJQAD010000228.1 GCA_021204005.1 Clostridiales bacterium | reverse complement strand
TCGCGGAATCCTTTTTTGTTTCGCCGAACTATTTCTCGCGTCTGTTTAAGCGCACCACGGGGATGGGCTGCAATGAGTATATTGTCTCGAAACGGATTGAAAAAGCCTGCCTTCTTCTGGAGACAACAAATTTTAATACAGGGAAAATTGCCTTGATGGTAGGATATAATGATACAAATTATTTTTCCATGACATTTAAGAAACATTGCGGAGTTTCCCCGACAAGCTATCGCCGGGAACGGCGTCAGAAGGAAGAGGGAGACACTACGTGAATCAGTTAAATGTCCGGATATAGAAAATAACTGAGAATAATGTAAGATTCAGAAAGGCAGGATATTTTATATGACAAGAGAGACAGCAAGAGCCAAAGCAAAAGAACTGGTGAGCAAAATGACGGTGGAGGAAAAGGCTTCCCAGCTACGCTTTGACGCGCCGGCCATTCCCCGTCTGAATGTTCCGGCTTACAACTGGTGGAATGAGGCGCTTCACGGCGTGGCGCGTGCCGACACGGCAACTGTATTTCCCCAGGCGATTGCCATGGCGGCAATGTTTGATGAGGATAAGATGCAGGAGATCGGGGAAGTGATCGCGACTGAGGGAAGGGCGAAATACAACGCTTATTCTGCGCAGGGAGATCGTGATATTTACAAGGGTCTTACGTTCTGGTCTCCCAATGTCAATATTTTCCGTGATCCCCGGTGGGGCCGCGGACATGAGACCTACGGGGAAGATCCCTATCTGACATCTCGTCTCGGTGTCCGTTTTGTCAAAGGTGTGCAGGGAGACGGAGAAGTAATGAAGGCCGCCGCCTGCGCGAAACATTTTGCGGTTCACAGCGGACCGGAGGCGCTGCGCCATGAATTTGATGCGGTGGCATCGAAAAAAGATATGTATGAGACTTATCTTCCGGCTTTTGAAGCGTTAGTGAAAGAAGCAAAAGTAGAGTCTGTCATGGGTGCTTACAACCGCACAAACGGCGAACCCTGCTGCGGCAGCCAGGCACTTCTGGTTGACATTCTGAGAGGTGAGTGGGGATTTGAGGGACATGTGGTATCCGACTGCTGGGCTATCAGGGATTTCCATGAGAATCATAAGGTGACGCCGGGTCCGCAGCATTCTGCGGCGATGGCGCTGGAGGCGGGTTGCGATTGCAACTGCGGATGTACCTACCGCAGCATTATGGATGGAATCCGCAGCGGTCTGATTGACGAAGCTTACGTGACGGCTTCCTGTGAGCGGCTTTTTACCACCCGTTGCCTGCTTGGACTCTTTGATGGAAGCGAATACGATGATATCCCTTATGAGGCGGTAGAGTGCAAAGAGCACGTGGATCTGGCGCTTAATGTGGCGAGGAAGAGTGCAGTGCTTTTGAAAAACAATGGGATCCTCCCTCTGAAGAGGGAGGAATTAGGGACGATCGGCGTGGTGGGACCGAATGCCAACAGCCGCATTCCCCTGTACGGAAACTACTATGGAACCTCTTCCCGCTATATCACCGTACTGGAAGGAATTCAGGACGAGGTGGGAGAGAATGTCCGCGTCCTCTACTCGGAGGGCTGTCATCTGTACAAAGACCGTGTGGAAGGGCTGGGGATGGCGGACGACCGTATTTCGGAGGCTGTGACGGTGGCAGAGCACAGTGATCTGACGATAGTAGTTCTTGGACTGGATGAGAATCTTGAGGGCGAGGAGATGGATCAGAGCAATGGCGTGGGCAGCGGAGATAAGGAAAACCTGCTCTTGCCGGCTCCGCAGCGTAGATTATTGCAGGCAATTATTGATACAGGGAAGCCTTTTGTTGTAATCTTAATGGCTGGGAGTGCAATCGATCTTTCTGTGGCGCAGGAGCATGCGGATGCAATTCTGCAGGCCTGGTATCCGGGCGCGCGCGGCGGAAAAGCGATTGCGGATCTGCTTTTCGGCAATTGTTCACCCAGCGGTAAACTGCCGGTGACCTTCTATTATAATACCGATCATATGCCTCCTTTCACCGATTACTCTATGAAAGGACGTACTTACCGCTATATGGATGAGGAAGCACTCTATCCGTTTGGCTATGGTCTGACCTATGGAAAAACCGCTGTGACAGCTGCTTCGCTGAAGGCAGCGCCGACAGCAGAATCGGATATCATTCTGAATGTTACTGTGCAGAACACAGGAACCAGGGATACAGAGGAGGTCATCCAGGTTTATATCAAAGATCTGGACAGCCCTCTGGCAGTAAAAAATTACAGCCTTTGCGGGTTCCGCCGTGTCGCTCTGGCGGCCGGTGAGGCGAAAACCACGGAACTGACAATCGCTAACAAAGCGATGACTGTTGTGGACGAGGAAGGAAAGCGGTCTGTACAGGGGAAGCATTTTGTTTTGTACGCGGGCATTTCCCAGCCGGATTCCAGAAGTGTGGCTTTGTGCGGTACCAGACCGGCAGAAGTCAGGTTCGCATTGTAGATGACGCAGCAGTGAAATGACAGTACATGTGAAGCGTAGGGCAGGAAACCCGAAATGGGAGATTCACAGTATCATATCATGAGGAAAGAAGGATACAGGTAACGGAGTATGTTGAAAAAACGCATAGTGACAATGGTTTTGACGGGAGTATTGGCAGCTTTTCTGCTGGCGGGTTGTGGAACGACAGAGACAGAAGGAACGGAATCAGAAAGTTCGGCTGTTTCCTCTGAGGCTGGGAATTCAGGGGACACGGCGGATTCTGGTTTTGTGATATTGAATCCGGAGGATGTAGCTGAGAATCTGGAATCTGTGGAAAATCCATCCTTTACCCAGGAAGATGTCCGTGGACTGTCTGTGGTAGTGGATGGTGAGACGAGATATCAGATTAATTATACAGAGCGGGAAGATCGGCAAAGCTTCCTTTTTTGGGATATGGTGACTCCCTATGCATCCACTGCTGTCACAGATTCGGAGACGATGTATGAACTCTTTGATACATTGACTTATCTGGATTTGAATTCCGGATCGGAAGAATCGGTAGATGAGACTTTAGATCCGGGCAGTTTTGAAACATATATTACTTTAAATTACTATGAAGGAGAGGAGAACGAGGAGGAAGACGAGGAAAACGCAGCACCGAACCGCACTTTCACCCTTCTGATCGGGGATGAGGAGAATGGAAGCTACTATTGTGTTCTGAAAGGGCAGGAAGACAAGGCCATGCTCTTAGATGCATCCATTCTGGACGCTGTGCTGTATCAGGAACCCTATGATCTGTTGATTAAGGTACCTTATCTTGTCAATTATGAGACGGTTGCGGAAGTTCACGTTACCTATAAAAATAAAACTTACACAATGACCAAAGACGGCGATACATACACCATCAAAGGCAAAGAAGTGGAGGCAGAGGAGTACACCAGCCTCTATTCTGATCTGATGCAGCCCACATTGGACGGTGAAATTCCGGAGGATGCAGAACTGGCTGATGACCGCGAACCGGTGATCACGATTGAGTATATCCGCAACCTGGACAGCGCCTTAGATTACGAGATAAAAATTTATGAATACGATGATGATCATTATACGATCAGTGTCAACGGAGAGGAAAACTTTTTTCTGACAACGGAGGATGTGGAGACGCTGATCGAGGCGGTTAAGAGCGGATTTTAGTTACTTTTATTTCAGACACTGTGAGTGAAGCATTGCTGTAAATACCGGAGAACTGTTATTTGTACCCGAAAAAAATGGAGGCGTAGTTTTGAATTTTCATCCGTTTCATTATGACAGTAAATTTTCTACGGTGATGAGCCGTATTCTGGATCTGATTGTTCTGAATTTCATTTTCCTGATCACGTGCATTCCGATATTCACGATCGGCGCGGCGATCAGTTCCCTCTACGCAACGACGTTAAAAATTGTGCGCAAGGAGGACGGATATCTGATCCGCGGATATTTTAAGGCGTTTAAGTCTAATTTTAAACAGGCAACCGCTTTCTGGCTGATCGCACTTTTGTTATATTTCTTTCTGTATGTCGTATTTTATGCGGCCAGTCTGAACGGAGAGGGCTTGACGCGGGTTTATTTTGTGATCTCTCTGGCGTTGGCGATTCTGTACAGCCTGTATTTCCTGACTGTTTTTCCGCTGATCGCGACATTTGAGAACACGTTTAAGCAAACGGCTTACAATGCATTTGCTATCATGATTGCACATTTTCCGGCAATCATCAGCGGATACCTTTGTGTGGCAGTGCCTTTTATCATCTGCTTTTTCATCAATACCATCATTATGGAATATGCCTCTTTGTTTTGGATCATCATTGGATTTTCCCTGTTGTTCCTGTGGCATTCTGTTTACTTAAACCGTGTGTTTCAGAAGTATAGAGACGATGAAGAAGGAGTGTAGTTGAATTTCTATAAATTTTTATGCTGGAGTGAGAGTTTATGATTCATAATCCGATTATACCCGGTTTCAATCCGGATCCGTGTATCTGCCGGAAGGGCGATGATTTTTATCTGGCGGTATCTACGTTTGAGTGGATGCCGGGAATCCCGGTTTATCATTCCCGGGACTTAAAACACTGGGAGCTTTATACCCATGTACTGACCGATGACGAGGCGGTTGATTTGAAGAAGCTGCCGAGCGCGAAGGGAATCTGGGCGCCCTGTCTGACTTACTGTGAGGCGGATGATCTCTTTTATGTGGCCTATGGCGTGATGAATTCCATGAATGCACGTTATTTTGACGTGGACAATTTTCTGGTGACAGCGAAGGATATCCGGGGACCCTGGAGTGAGCCGGTTTACCTTCATTCCGCCGGCTTCGACGCCTCATTATTCCATGACGACGATGGCCGTAAATACGTGGTTTCACTGGACTGGGAGACGAGAGAAAATTATGAGAAACCCGGCGCAATCTGCCTGGCGGAGTATGACCCTGTCAAAAAAGAAATTGTCGGTTATCCGCAGCGGATGTGGTGGGGCGGCACTGACCGCGGCTGTATCGAGGCGCCGCATCTGACGAAACACGGAAAATACTATTATATTATGTGCGCGGAGGGCGGTACAGGCTACAACCACTGTGTTACCATGGGGCGGTCTACGCGGGTGGGCGGTCCTTATGTGAAGGATCCGAAAAATCCGATCGTCACCAGCATTCCCGGTTATTCCTATGAGCGCGATGACCCGGATCATTTGAAACCGAAGTATTTTAACCCGGATTCCGTACTGCAGAAATCCGGTCACGGCAGTTATGTTGATCTGCCGAACGGCGAGACTTATCTGGTGCACCTGTGCGCCCGCCCGTTTGTGCCGGAGCTGCGCTGTACGCTGGGGCGGGAGACGGCAATCCAGAAAATGAAGTGGACGGACGAAGGCTGGCTCCGTATGGCGGATGGCAGCAATCTTGCAAAAGCGGAAGTGGAGGAACCCGGTCTGCCGGATGCTCCCGTACCTGCGCCAATTTCTTTTGATGATTTTGATGCACCGGTACTGCAGCCGTTTTACTATGCGCCGCGCATTATGCCGCAGCGGTTTGCAGACCTGACATCCCGGCCCGGATGGGCGCGTCTGAGAGGACAGGAGTCGCGCGCATCGCTGAACAAAGTGAGTCTGCTGGCAAGGAAGCTGACCAGTGTATATGCCAGAGTTACTACAAAGATGGAGTTTTCCCCGGATGTCCATCAGCACAGTGCCGGACTGATCTTATATTATGACAATATGGATTACAGCTATCTGCGCAAATACCGCAGCGATTCCCTGGATCAGGAAGCGCTGGCTGTAATTCACATGGAAAACGGTACCCGTACCGTCTGGCTTGATGAGCGCGTCCCGGTGGAAGAGAACTGTCCTATTTACCTGCGCGTGTATGTGCAAGGACGGAAATCCTGGTTTGAGTGGAGCTATGACGGGGAAAATTATCAGAAGATCGGCGGTGTCTTCAATACGACAAAACTCTCCGATGAATACTGTAAATATGGTGAATTCACCGGAACCATGGTTGGTATCACCTGCGCAGATCTGATGTTCCATAAGAAGACGGCGGATTTTGATTTCTTTGAATATGTGGCGGATGAGACAAGGGGCGTCGAGTAAGCTGCGGCGTGGTCGGATTCATGGAATGACAGACATCGAAGATCAGCTTTGGCGGACAGTATCGGAAAATAGTAAGAATAACACTCCATATTTTTTTCAGAATCTCACAGGTTTCTCTTTTAGAAAGGGAAGCCTGTGAGATCTATTTTTTGTATCACAAGAATGAATTTGCTGTTGTAAAGGGTTAAAGTACACGATTTCCTGTTTTCTGTGATATACAATACTCCGTGAGGATGTTGTTTACAGATTCAGGTCGAACCAGCCCTCATCGACGCATCTGCCCAGATCCCAGGAATCCCAGCCGATCCAGTTCGGGTCATTGGCGGTATCCAGAAGCAGCTTGTAGCTCCAGTAGAAAAAGCCGGAACCATTCTTCCAGGCAGCGATCTGCGCCTTGCAGAGCTGGTTGTAGATTTCTTTCTTCTCTGCAGCAGAAAGCGATTCCTCCGTTGCGGAATAGTCCATTCCGTTTAAGACAGACTGTCCGCCTGCGGTGTCATGTCCGACAGCGAGAGAGTTGAACAGGCACCACTCCCCGCAGACAACGGGAAGATATTCCTGTACCTGGGCGATATCTTTTGCGTAGGTATTCTGAATATAGCTGAGGTAACCGTCCATCGTCTGTTCGCATCCCATGGCCTCCGCCATCATCAGATACTGGTGCGTGTCCAGGATGATGTGATCGAACTTCGGCTGTGTCAGGAAATCTTTCCATTCTTTCAGCTGAAATGCATCGTGGAAGACTACATACTTGTCCTCCGCGAGATTCGGGCGGATGCGGTCGTAGGCGTCGCTGTAAAACTGATGGAGAAATTTCATCGTGTTCGGCGCGCTTCCCTCTGCAAGTTCCGGTTCTGCCGGGACATATCTGCCGGGCACATCCATGATAGACCACATAGGTTCTGTGACAGGCTCGTTGATCGGGGTGATGCCGAAGAGCCCTTGCCTGTGACCGTAGCGCTTTGCCAACTTTTCCAGCAGATTCAGCACGAAATCCACTTCCTCCGGCATCTGACTCCACTTGCAGACACCGCAGATGCCTCCGTTGTCAAACCCGTTCTGGCTCATCGGTGCTGTGTGCAGGTCAATCAGAATCTGCAGACCGTATTTCTCCGCCCAGGAAAACGCCTTGTCCAGCTCCTCAATGCAGCCGATAAACGGCGGCCGGTCGCCAAAGATGAAATAGGGAATCGGAATCCGGATCGTATTCAGACCGATTCGCTTTATCGTCGCGAAATCCCGCTCCGTGATATATTCGCTGCGGTGAATCTTCATCCGCGCTTCATACACCTCCGGGGAGAGCTGGAGCGGAAGATGGTACTCATCCTCCGCCGTCGTCCCGTCAAAGAGGGCGGGGCTCATCCACTTCTCCAGGACAAGCCAGTTGCCAAGGTTAACTCCCTTTATATACATAATATATAAATTCCTTTCGTAAAATTTTTTGATTACTTTGATGTTTGCAATTCGTCCTGATACTGATTGTTGTTTACCACACCTGCTTTGCCGCTGCCTCCGCGCTCGCAAACGGTCCGGGAATTGTGGACAGTCCGCGGTGTTCACCCAGGTAATCCGAGTCAAAGGTGATCGCGCTGCCGTCCGGATTTTCAAACCTCTGTTCCGGCTGGAAGGCATACCCGAGCGTATCACTGGTGATAATGCCGTCTTCAAAATCGCCGAGGAAATCGTAGACATTTGTTTTGATGGAGTATTTTCCATCCTGCTCCACCAGTTCTACCGTCACTTTATTCTCGTCGTCAATCAGCTTATCTTTCTCGTTTTTCCACGCTTTTGCGCCGTTAAAGTATGCGTTGCCGTCTGACCATACCGGAAGGTGGCTGAAGTGATAATCCTGCAGGGCGAACATGTCCGCCGGCTTATCCAGCTCAAAGTGGCTGATCCATTCATCGTAGGTGGGATAGTCGTCAAAAATCGCTGTGCCGACTTCCTGATTTTCCTCCATGGTAAAGCCCATATCTTCTTTGGCTTCTGTTTTCTCCACCGGCCAGTTCTGGATGAAGATGTTATTGTAGAAGCGGTCGTCGCCGTGGAGAATCGTCATAAATCCTGCGACTTCTGTGCGGTGGCGGATGTGGTACGGCGTGTAGCGAGGCTGATTGATGCCCATGACAGTGTTGTCCGTGCCGCCGCCCACTGCGGTGAAGGAGCCAAGCATCAGGTTGTGTACGCAGGCCACGCCCTCGGTCGCGATGCGAAGTGCAGCCTTGGAGAGCATAATATTGTTGTCGATCAGAGTAGGGCCATGGCCGACTTCCACAAAGACATCCTGGCACATCATGGCGCCGAGAGCCATGCAGGATCCTTCCGGAGCATAATTGTCGTGGAGCAGATTCTGGGAAATCCGTGTTCCCTGCGCCTGCCAGTCGCACCAGATTCCCATGGTGGAGTGATGAATGTGGTTCCGGCGCATTACGACATCGATGGCTGCATGCAGCTTGATGCCGGAGATTTCCGCGCCGCCCAGCTGCTGCATGTTGTTGATGTTGTGAATGTGATTATTCTCAATCAGGCTGAATACGCAGCCCATACGGCCGACAATGCCGGTCTGCTCGCAGTGGTGAATATGGCAGCGACGCACAATGTGATGGCCGATGTTCTCTTTGAGCCAGCCGTGGTACTGGCCGCGGCAGACCGCATCGCGCTCCATCTGCGTCGGGCTCTTTACGTGCTTTCTGGTAAAATAATGGTCATTTTCCGGGTCATAATATTTGCCAAGGGAGATGCCGCAGCATTTGCTGTTGCTGATCTCGCAGTCTTCGATAATCCATCCTTTGGACCAGTGGGGACCGATCATGCCGTCCTGGTAAGCGGCGGGCGGCGCCCAGGTGGTAGCGGCTTTGTTGATGTTAAATCCGCTGACGGTAATGTATCCGATGCCGGTTTCGGATGGCATAAAACAGTTGCGGCGGACGTTGATCTCGACATTTTCCTCGTTCGGATTTTTGCCCTGGAAGTTGGCGTAGATTACGGTCTCATCGCCGTCCTGTACGGTATACCATTTGTAAATGGAAAATTCCTGTTCCCAGGAAGGCGTATAAACTTCGCCTTTGATGCATTCGTCCAGCGTCTCTGTCTCATACAGCTGCCGGTCGTTCAGATACACCGCGCCGGTGTGACGCACAACCGGTGCAAAATACCAGTCGCCGCCCACAAAGGTGGTGTAGGGATTGTAGCTGCCGAAAATGCTGTTTTTCACGCGCAGTACCCACACGGTTCCCTCATACGGCTCCCAGCCTTCTGCAATCTCAGCGCCGGTGATCACGGCGCCCAGGGGTTCCACGCTGGTGTATGTGATCCGGGCATCTTCGCGGCCTACGTGGATTGGATTGACATACTCGCGGTAGACGCCGGGATATACCAGAACCTCATCCCCCGGCTGCGCCATCTTTGCCGCTTCGTTTATGTGTCTGAAGGGCAATTCCTTTGTGCCGTTGCCGTCTTTTAATGCGGTGGCGTTTACATAAATCTGCATATCTCAGTCCTCCTTTAAAATTTTTTCCCGTAATATACTGATTATAGCAGAGCAAAAAATATTCTTCTATAGAGATATCTTCCTTTGTCACTTAAAAAATATATCCGGAGAAATTTTAATCGCTGAATTGAAAAAGTAAATTCCAGTGCAAGAGTAAATTCCACTTGATCTTTA
>JAJQAD010000192.1 GCA_021204005.1 Clostridiales bacterium | reverse complement strand
CGCGTTCGGAGCGTGTTGCGTTCACAGGTTGTCCAGCTTTTGAAAAGTAATCAATACTTTATTCCTATCCTGCCGTATCGCAGGTTTGTACTTGATAATTGCGGAATGCTGTGATAGTCTATAGCAGTATTTTATATGATATAAAAAATTTCAGAGCATCAAAAAGTGTGTAATCTTATCCTGAATATAAGGTGAACGTATGGAAATTGAGGTGAAAGAATGATCGGGGCAGGGGATTTTATGCAGGTGTTTCTGGTCTGCATGCTGGCCGGGATTGCGGCGGGTGTTGAAATTGGGTTCGCAGGCGTGTCGGCGCCGACGATTATCGCACCGGTATTGATTGCCTGTCTGGGCTATCCGTGGTATGAGGCGGTCGGAATCGGCCTGACTGCGGAGGTGCTTTCCGCGGTGTCTTCCGCATATGTATATAAAAAGAATAAAAATGTAGATTTAAAGGGCGGGACTCTCATGGTGTCCTGCGTGCTGATTTTTACTTTTATCGGAAGCTATTTTTCACAGTATCTGCCGAATACTGAGATGGGATGGATTACGATTATCCTGTCGCTTGTCATGGGGCTGCGTTTTGTCCTGAGTCCCACCGGCAATAAAAATCAAAAATTTATTGAGGGAAAGGCTTCCCTGCGGGTGGTCCTGTCCATTCTGGTGGGGTGTTATATCGGATTCTGGTGCGGGCTGCTGGGCGCAGGCGGCGGCATGATGATGCTGTTCGGTCTGACCTGTGTGCTGGGATATGAGTTGAAGATGGCGGTCGGCACCAGCGGGTTTGTCATGGTGTTTACAGCGCTGATCGGTGCGGTTTCTCATTTTTATTATGGAGAAATGACGGATTATATCCCGGCGGTGATCATCTGCAGTATTTTTACTTTGCTAGCCGCTTCGGTGTCGGCACGGCTTGCCAACCGGATGAGTGCTGTGAAGACCAGTTATTTTACGGGAACAATTCTGTTGGTTTTGTGCGGGGCGATGATTATAAAGCTAGCGGTCGGGCTGTGATAGCCCGCCGCCTTTATTTGTAGTAATTTGTGGTTATCAGCATATATTCCGAAGAAAGCAGTTGATTTTTTCCCCGCTGACAAAACGGTCAGATGTTTATATGATTACTAACCGCAGTGTCTTGATTTCAAACGGTCGGAAACAAAGGTTTGCTGTTCCCTGTTTAACCGATATCTGCTCTTCCTTATTTTCCAGCATGTCACAGACAAATAGCTTATAACCGTCCTGCAGTATGCCGAAAGCGTCGAGATTGATTTGCAGTTTTGCAAATGTCCCGGCTTTTTTTGACTCATAAAGGCGCAGGATGAGGTCGCCGCTGCCGTCCGCGGCGCATTTTACGGTTTCCAGAATAATATTTTCCGCATCCACTGCAAAGGTGGAGAACGGCGGACAGCTTCCCGTGGTCACTGCCGGCGGTACATTCAGTTCATAACCCTGGCGGACGATGTCGCTCTCGAAAAATGTTCCCTCCCACGCGGTAAAGGCGTAGGTAAAGGTATGTCTGCCCTGATCGGCATGGCGGTCAGGACAGGTGGCTGCACTGAGGAGCGTCAGCTCCAGGGAGTTCCCGTTCATGCTGATGCCGTATTTGCAGTCATTTAAAACGGCTGCGCCGTGATTTCCCTCACAGAGTGTGCTGTAGCGGTGATTGCAGACCTCAAAGCGGTCCCGGTCGTAGGCTCGCGACCGGTGTGTCGGGCGCCGGACGAAGCCGAACTGCATCTCGTTGATGCCATGATCCGCGTAGACACTGACAGGGAAGGCGGCTTTTAAAAGGCGGTGCTGCTCGTGCCAGTCTATTGTTGTCTCAAACTCCAGCCTGCGGGCATTGGCCCGTAGCCGGATTATCTGCGAGCAGGAGGATCTGCCGATCTGACCGGACACTTCGAGCAGAGCCTCCGCTCCTGAAGCCTGCAGGATGCGGCAGCTGATCTGGCTGGCGGCAGGGACAATCTCCTGTTCTGTGTAGTTTGAGTCGATGTCCCAGGCGTCATAGCGGCGCGGAACGGATTTGAACAGTCGCAGGCGGTTCATGCCTCCGGCGGCAAGCTCCCGGGGGCTCAGAGAACCATTCTCTGATTTCAGGCGGAAAGATATGATTTCGCCGTGTGTGTCCGCGATGGCGCGGAGCCGGCTGTTTTCCAATACATAGCCCGCGTCAGTCTCCGTCAGGGTGACGGGCGGAGCGACTGTAGCAGATGCTGCTGCGGCAATGGTTGTGGGTGCAGATGGAGTATCTGAGTCGGTGGCCGGAAACAGCGTGACTGCTCCGAAGGCCGGAATCGTAACGACGGCCTGCAATCCGTTTATTCCATCATACACGGGAATGGGCTTTTTATTTAGGACAGCGCCGTTGCGGTAATGTTCCGGGAGTGAGACGATGGCGTTCCGCTCGAAGCTGAGCGAATTCCATACGGTGATTCCCTCCGGTACATCAACTGACAGGATGCGTTCCTGAGAAGCAGTGTTCTCCGCTTTGTCCCGCACAGCACTATCGACTGAGGTGGAAGTCAAAGCCCCGAGCGCCGTATACAGCAGCCCCTCCGCCTGTACAGTCAGGTCATGATAAGCCTGTTTTGCCTCCTCATAGACGCGGGCGATGGAGGAACCGGGCAGGATATCGTGGAACTGGTGCAGCAGGATTACTTTCCAAAGCTGTTCGATTTCTTTGTCAGGATACGGATAGCCGCGCAGGGAGGCAAGCGCCGCCCAGAGCTCCAGCTCCCGCATCAGAAGTTCGCTTTTCCGATTGCCGCGTTTTACGGACGCCTGTGTCGTGTAGGTGCCGCGATGTGCGGTAAAGTAAAGCTCTCCGACGTAAGTGTGTTTCGGTCCGCCAAGTGCATCCATATCGGAAAAGAACGCGCGTGGGCTCGCGGATTTCATTTTTACACTGCCCTCCAGATCGCGGCCGCGCTGTGCATACTCTATATGGTCGCGGCACGGACCGCCGCCTCCGTCCCCATAGCCGAAGGGGAAGAGGAAAGCTTCCAGGTCGCGCATCTGGGCGCGATCTTTCCAGACCCGGTTGGTTTCCTTCGGTGTGGTCTGGTAGGTATAGCTGGTCGGAAGGAATGTGGTAATCTGCGAACCATCCATGCCTTCCCATGAAAAATAGTGATAGGGAAACTGTTCGCCGCCATTGTAGGACCAGAAAATTTTCTGGGTCACCAGATACCTGACACCGCAGCCCCGCAGAATCTGCGGGAGCGCCGCCGTATAGCCGAACGTGTCCGGCAGCCAGAGTACCTCACTGTCAACACCCAGAACTTCCTTATAATACTGCTTTCCGTACAGCAGCTGGCGGATCAGTGATTCCCCGCCGGTCATATTGGTGTCCGGCTCCACCCACATGGCGCCGTCCGCAATCCAGCGACCGTCTTTGATTGCCCGTAAAATCTGTTCAAATAATTCCGGGTAGTAGTTCCGGCACATTTCATAGGCGGCGGGCTGACTCTGGATGAATCTGTAGTCCGGATATTCATCGAGGAGCCGCAGCTGAGCGGCGAATGTCCGCGCTGTCTTGCGATGGGTTTCTTCCATCGGCCACAGCCAGGCCAGGTCGATGTGCGCGTTTCCGACCGCATAGAACGTTGGCATGGTTTCGCCGTTTTTACTTTCCAGAACCGGCTGCAGCAATTTCCGGGCCGCACGGTAGTCTGCATTTCGCCTGTCGGCATCCTGCTCAAAATCCACACACAGCGTAAATTGTTCCAGAGTTTCTGCAATTTTTGCCGCGCGCAGGCTGGTCTCGTCGAGCATGGGAAGCAGCTGATCAAGTGTCGTCACATCCATATAGAGCTGGTAGGCAACCTCGTTCCATATGCCGACGGTGCTGACGCCGACGGTGCAGCGCTGCCCCTCCGCAAGGGGATCTTCGTAATCTCCCTCCATCACCGGTCCGGTAGCACGGTGGTTTTCCGCATCGTAGCGCCGCGGGAAATAATGACCGGCATAGACTTCCATATAGATGTCAAATACTTCCCCGGGAATGCCGTCCGCGGTCAACGCATTATCTTCTATATAATGATGCGCTTCTTCAACCCAGTCAGCCCGGTAGGTGCCGAAAGCGCTGCCGTTCACAAAGATTGTTGCTTCTGCGCCGAAGCCCGGATTGAGCACGATCCGCTGTCCGGCGGCTTCCGGCGGCAGTGTAACCCGGGTGCGGAACCAGCCGTATTCCCAGGAATGTCCCCAACTTTGACCTGTTGCGGCTTGCGTGAAAGCTTGTGCTTTTGCTTCTGTGAGCGACAGATGTTCCATGGTGAAAAAAACTTCCCAGGAAAGTTCCTGCAGGGGGTGGTAAAAGTCTCGTTTCAGGGTGCGGATCCAGTGGTCGATGCGTTCCCGCCATTCGGATGTGAGTAAGGGCATGCCGTTCTCCTTTTTATGTATCGTTTTATGTTCTGACACTTATTCCGGTTATACCGGAATCATGCCAGTGGGTTAAAGTTGTCTTTATCTGAGTCAGATTGATTTTATTTTATCCTGCCGGAGCGGTTTCTGTCAACAAATGTGTGCTGGCGCACAGGCGCACTTCGCGCGATAAGGTATACTCTCCGAGCACTCGTGAATGCATGTGCTGGCGCACAGGCGCACTTCGTGCGATAAGGTATAGCAAAAAGGATTCATTGTGTGTATAATGGATAAATAATGTCAGTTATGGATAAATCTCGCTTTTCATCAAATGAGAGAGCAGCATTTTTAGGGGATTAGAGCTGATTGGGATAAATTATTTGAGGAGATGCACATGAAAAAAGAAAAAAATACGATATACATATGGGTCACGCTTATCACAATAGCAGCCATCATCCTGGCGTTGTATCTGGGAGCGGCTTTTTATTTTCAGAGTCATTTTTTCCCTCATACTACGATAAATGGGGAGGCTTACAGTCTGAAGACGGCGGAGACATTAAAGGAGTATAATGTAGAGCTCGGAGACACGTATGTTCTTACCGTGTATGACCGGGATGGAAATGAATATTCATTGAGCGGAACAGATTTTTTCTATGCGTATGTGGATGCCGGAGCGGAGGAAGAGCTGCTGGAGGGGCAGAATGCGTTTGCCTGGCCGGTGGAGCTGGCAAAGGAGCACGCCTATACCATGGAGGCGGCCTGGTCCTATGATGCGGACGCACTGGAGGAGCAGATTCTGGCGCTGGATTTTCTGAATCAGACGGAATATGAAGCTCCGCAGGATGCTGCGCTTACTATATCGGAGGATGGTATCTACGAAATTACACCGGAGACCTATGGAAATACGCCGATCGGGGAGAATGTGGTAAGTGCTGTTACAGCCGCGGTGGATGCGGGGCTGACGGAGTGCATTTTGGGAGACGACTGCTATGTGGCGCCGGAGATTACGGCGGAGGATGAACAGCTCGTTCGGGCATTGGACCAGCTGCAATTTTATCAGAATGCGGTGATTCAGTATGAGATTGAGGGTGTGGATGAGTCATTGTCTGCAAAAGAGATCGGGGAGATGCTGGTGATCGGAGAGGATTACGCGGTGACGATCGATGAGGACAGGGTGGCGGCTTTTGTACAGACTCTGGCCTCCGCTTATAATACATATGGCGATGTACGTTCCTTTGTCACAACGCAGGGAGATACTATTGAGATCGGCGGAGGAGATTACGGATGGGTGATTGACAAATCCGGTGAGGCGGCGCAGATTCTGGAAGATCTGGCTGGAGGCGAGCCTGTCACCAGGGAACCGGTGTATGAGCAGACGGCGCAGGTCAGCGGTCTGGATGATATCGGAGACACTTACGTGGAACTGGACTACACAAACCAGCATCTGTATTATTATGAGGACGGGTCGCTGGTGCTCGACTGTGATATTGTTTCCGGAAAAATTTCCAACGGAAATGGTTCGCCGGATGGGATCTTCAAGATTGTCTATAAGCAGAGCCCGGCCACGCTGGTGGGGGAGGATTATGCGTCGGATGTGACTTATTTCATGCCGTTTGCCTACAATGTAGGGATTCACGATGCGAGCTGGCGCAGTTCGTTTGGCGGCAGTATCTATGTCAATTCCGGTTCCCACGGCTGCATCAATGTGCCCGCCGACGCGGCGCAGCAGCTATATGGGCTGCTGGAGGTGGGGACGCCGGTGGTGGCGTATTACCGGGAGACGGTGAAGCTCACGTCCAACAGCAGTAAGATTTCCAACGCATATTCTTATGCGGGAGAATGAGAAAATGCGGAATTGGATATATTCATCCGCAGAGAAGCGGGATCCATGTTTATTCGTGTGTTTCCCGCTTCTTTATGTCTTTTTATGCTTCTTTGTGAGGTGTCAGCTTCCTCTGTCCTTTTTTATGTACCAGTCCGTAAATAAATCCCCTGCTTTCCGGGGTTGCGCGCAGAATGCGCGGTAAAGGGATGCATCCTGCTGCAAAGCAGACGGCAGCCATCCAGCCGAGATTATCAATCGGGAAAAAGATCAGGGTCAGGGCAAATGCACCGATGGGCTGCTGCAGGATGGTTCCCAGCAGAGCGGCCGTCACTACGATGACGCTTAAAAGCTGGCTGGTTCCGAGGAGTGAGGACAGGCCGTATCCGATACTTAAACCCGAAAAGATAACCGGAAAGAAATGTCCGCCGCGCCACCCGGATTCGATGCATACATTTGTCAGAAACAGCTTTACCGCGCCGATCAGAATCAGCAGCCATGGCGTATACTGATAGTATTCATATTGAATCAGCTGAATATCACTGCCGCCGGAAAACATGGTCATGGGGAGAGCCGTCCCGATCAGCCCGAGAATCAGACCGCCGAGCATGGCATTGATAATGTCCAGTTTTTTCGTGCGCAGCTTTCCGAAAAACCATGACGTCAGTTTTCGGAAAAATAAAAACAGATAACCGGATCCGACGCCTGCCGCAGCCAGCAGTATCACCGAAAAGCGGTCCTTCATGTAAATTTCCCCGGAATTCAGATGAGGGATTGTAAACGCGCTTCCAAACAGCCGGTTCATCAGCAGATAGATGAGCAGCGCGGTCACACCGGTTGCCATGCCTGTCGTAATCTGTTCCGAGCGCTTCCATTTGGTGGATACCTCAAATTCCGGAAGCCGGTTTGCGGAGCGAAGAAGATTCCTTAACATCCGGCGGAATATATATCCTCCGGATGCGCCGGGATTTTTTTCAAGACAGGCCTGTATGGTGTCTCTGGCCAGATCAAACTGCACCATCGTCCAGAAGCAAAGCCCCAGGAGCAGGCAGACCAGACCGGACTCCGGACCGACTGACCCGCCGAAAAACAGGGAGAGAAAAGCGGCAACGACGGTGATATGCAGATTTTTAAACGGATAAAAACCGTCCTCATTCACACGTCTGACGGCATCCGCCATGCTTTCCGGGTAAGGCCCGTAAAAATGGTGAAAAATGCCTACGACCAGGCCGCCGGCCAGGCACATGGCCAGTGTATAATGTTTGAAATTAATATAGGAAGGGATGCGATCCCAGATGATCGTGACCCCGACGTTGGACAGCTCCAGGTACAGCCAGATAAAAATCGCGATCAGCGCCCCGGTTGTCGCCGCGAAACACAGTTCGAGCGGTCGAAATTTGCGTTGCCTGTTCATTTTTCTTCGGTGACCTCTTGGTATGTATTCTTCGGTTCGAGTTCTCTTCTGAATTGCACGATGTATTTTTCAAGCATATTCCGAATTCGGATATTTGTCAACAGAATTCGAATTATGCGCTCAGTGTTTTTTATGTTACATGCCCAATCTCCGAAGCGGGGTTTATTGTCGGACAGGTAAAAACGAAGGGCGGCATATCAAAGCGCACCGATAGGAAAAATAGAAATTGTTTTCATGGAAAGAATATGGTATGATTCCGAAAGAAGTATGTCAGCAGATAACAGAAAGAGGGAGAAAAACGATGAATCTTATGGTTTTGGCGGATGAGATTATAGACGGCAGAAGACTGACCTGGGAGGACAAATTGACCCGATTGGTCGATTGCCCGCTGGAGGAATTGTGCCAGGGTGCGGACCTTATCCGCGCTCATTTTTGCGGAGATAAGGTGAATCTCTGTACAATTATCAATGGAAGAAGCGGACAGTGCGGAGAAGATTGCAAATACTGTGCCCAGTCCTGCCACAACCACGCAGCGATTGAGACCTACGGTTTTCTGCCGAAAGAGGAGATTGTGCAGACTGCGCTGGCAAATGAGCAGGAAGGTGTGGACCGCTTTTCTATCGTGACGGCGGGGAGATCCTTAAGCGGTGATGATTTTGAAAAAGCCCTTGCGGCTTACCGGGAGATGAGCGAGCGTTGCGGGCTGGAGCTCTGCGCATCCCATGGATTATTGACGCTGGAGCAGTTTCGCAGGCTCCGGGAGGCGGGAGTCACCAGTTATCACGCGAATATTGAGACCTCCCGCAGATTTTTCCCCTATATCTGCACGACGCATACGTTTGAAGATAAGCTTGAGACGATCCGTCGGGCGCAGGAGGCGGGGCTGTATGTCTGTTCCGGCGGCATCATCGGAATGGGTGAGACCTGGGAGGACCGGCTGGATATGGCGGTCACGCTGTCCGGGTTTCATGTCTGCTCTATCCCGATCAATGCGCTGATGCCGATTCCGGGTACAGCATTGGAAGGGCGCCAACAGCTGGAAGAAGCGGATATTTTGCGGACGATTGCCTTTTTCCGTTATATTAATCCGGAGGCAAATATCCGCCTGGCGGCAGGACGGGCGCTGCTTACGGGAACGGGGATATCCGCGTTTGAGAGCGGTGCCAGTGCGACAATCACCGGGAACATGCTGACGACATCGGGAGCGTCGACGATAAAGACGGACCGGGAGATGCTGCGAAAGATGGGGAGGACGGTATGCTAGATCAGTTTTCCAGGACGGAACTGCTGCTTGGAAAAGATGGCATGGAAAAGCTGCACGCGGCGCGGGTGGCGGTGTTCGGCATCGGAGGCGTTGGCGGCTATACCGTGGAAGCGCTGGCACGGAGCGGAATCGGCACGCTGGATCTGATCGACGACGACCGGGTCTGTCTGACGAATCTGAACCGGCAGATTCTGGCTTTGCGGGAGACGGTCGGAAAGTATAAGGCGGATGTGGCGGCGGAGCGGATTCACGCAATCAACCCGGATGCAGTCGTCCATACCTATAAGACCTTTTATATGCCGGATACGGCGGGGCAGTTTGATTTTTCGCAGTATGACTATGTGGTAGATGCCATCGACACTGTGACCGGAAAGCTGGAGCTGGTCATGCAGGCGGACCGCAGCGGAACGCCGATCATCAGCTGCATGGGAGCGGGAAATAAGATGGACGCCTCGGCGTTTGAGGTCGCTGACATCTATGAGACGAGCGTGTGCCCGCTGGCCCGGGTTATGCGGCGGGAATTAAAAAAACGCGGGATAAAAAAACTGAAAGTGGTCTATTCCCGGGAACCGGCGATGGAGCCGGTGGAGGACATGGCAATCAGCTGTAAGAGCAATTGTATCTGCCCGCCGGGTACTGCGAGAAAATGCACGCAGCGGCGGCAGGTGCCGGGCAGCAATGCCTTTGTGCCGGCGGTGGCAGGACTGATTATGGCCGGGGAGGTTGTACGGGATCTTGTCGGGTGAATCTGACAGCAGAAAGATGTTATCCGGAAACTTTGCATGAGGGAAAATGGCGGAATATATTTCACCGTATCAGAAAAACGGATAACGGAAGATGAAATAAACAGGTGTTTGCATATATGAAAGAAATTGAAATCACAGAATTACTGAACATGCCTCCGACTGACCGTATTGTCATCGACATTCGCCCGTCGGAGACATATAACCGCGGCACAATAGATGGAGCGGTCAATATCCCGCTGGCTGAGATTCTGGAGTGGATAAATGAACTGAAACAAAGCCGCGAATCCCGGGCAAATGATGCGGATCCGGATGAGAAAGAGACAATCTACGTCCTTTGCCATACCGGCGACCAGAGCAGGGATGTTGTGGATGAACTGGAGGAGAACGGGTTTGCGGCTGTCAATGTCAAAGGCGGATACCGTGCATTCCTGAAGTATCAGCTTTCGAAACTGATGGAGGCACAGGATGCGGAGAATGTGCAGCGGGAGGAACGCGAAAAGATTGAGCGCAGCCTGATCAAAAAATTCCGCAAAACGATCTGGCGGAAGTTTACAAAAGGAATCAATGAATATGACCTGATTCAGGATGGGGATAAGATCGCCGTCTGCATCTCCGGCGGCAAGGACTCCATGCTGATGGCGAAGCTGTTTCAGGAGTTGCAGCGCCACGGCCGCGCGAATTTTGAACTGGTATTTCTCACCATGAATCCGGGCTATAATGAAGAAAACTGGCGGATGATTCAGGATAATGCAAAGCTTCTGGGAATCCCGCTGACGGTTTTCGAGACGGAAATCTTTGACACGGTGGCCACGATTGATAAAAATCCCTGCTATTTGTGCGCCCGGATGCGGCGGGGGTATCTCTATTCCCACGCGAAAGAGCTGGGGTGCAACAAGATTGCGCTGGGACACCATTTTGATGATGTGATTGAGACCATTCTCATGGGCATGTTTTACGGCGGAAAAGTGGAAACCATGATGCCGAAGCTCCACAGTAAGAACTTTGAGGGGATGGAACTGATCCGCCCCATGTACCTGATCCGGGAGGAGGATATCAAGGCGTGGAGGGATTACAATCATCTCTGCTTTATACAATGTGCCTGCAGGTTTACGGAAAACTGTGCAAGCTGCGGCGGCGCACAGGGTTCCAAGCGGGAGGAGATGAAGGAGCTGATCGCGCAGTTGCGGCAAAAAAGTGAATTCATTGAGATGAATATCTTCCGCAGCGTCGAGAATGTGAATCTGAAAACGATTATCGGATATACTAAGGATGGTGAAAAATATCATTTTCTGGATGATTACAATTAAAAATCTTGAATTAGTGAGAAAAAACGGAGATAAAAATCTTGAATTGGTGCGAAAAACGAATTGAAAAAACCATGAATTGGTGATATCATCAATGTATAAAAACCTTGATTATGTGTTGCCGGAAAGCAGGTCTGTCATGAGAAGAAAGATTTACAATGAGCTTGTTAAATGGAAAAAGACTTCGGAAGGAAAGATGGCGCTGTTGGTTGACGGTGCGCGTCGTGTGGGAAAAAGCTATATAGTAGAAGAATTTGCAAGGCAAAATTATAAATCTTATATTCTGATAGATTTTAACCGGGTTGATGATGATGTGAGGAATTTATTTTTACATTATCTGAACGATCTGGATACTCTTTTCATGTACCTTTCCGGATATTTTAATGTAAAACTGCATAATCGGGACTCTCTGATTATTTTTGATGAGGTTCAGATGTTTCCAAAGGCACGAGCTGCTATCAAATATCTTGTGGCTGATGGCAGATATGATTATGTGGAGACCGGTTCTCTGATGTCAATAAAAAAGAATGTCAGTGATATTCTGATCCCATCCGAGGAGCGGCATATCCGAATGTATCCGATGGATTTTGAAGAGTTTCTCTGGGCGTTGGGAAACGATATCCTGATGGATATTATTCGAAAATGTTACGATGAAAAGACGCCGATGGGGCAGACGATGCATAGAAAAGCGATGGATTATTTTCGTCAGTATCTGATTGTCGGGGGCATGCCGCAGGCGGTGAAAGAGTACACGAAGACGCGGGATTTTGATCAGGTAGATCAGATCAAGAGAGATATTCTTGCACTTTACCGCGCTGATATCGTGAAACACGCGCAGGGATATGAGATGAAAGTAGAAAGCATTTTTGATGAGATTCCCGCGCAGCTTCAGAAACATGAGAAAAAATTCCGCTTGTCCTCTTTAAAAAAGGGAGCCAGGTTCCGGGAATATGAGGATGCCCTGTTCTGGTTGGAAGATGCAATGATCACAAATACATGCTACAATGCCACTGCACCCAATTTGGGTCTGAAGCTGAATATGGATCGTCTGACGTTGAAATGTTATATGGGAGATACCGGTCTGTTGATTAGTCATGCATTCGATGAGAATGGGATTGTCAGTGAGGAAATTTATAAGAAGCTTTTATTTGACAAACTGGAAGTGGATAAAGGAATGATTATGGAAAATGTTGTTGCCCAGATGCTGACTGCTGCAGGACATAAATTATACTTTTATTCCAACCCCTCCAGGGAAGACAGGGAGTCCCGGATGGAGATTGATTTTCTGATTGCGAAAAGCAAAATTACAAATCGTCATAATATTTCTCCGATTGAGGTGAAATCGGGCAAAAATTATACAATTTCGTCGTTGAAAAAGTTTATAAAGAAATATTCGGAGCAAACGTATATCTCTTATGTGATTCACACCGGTGATATAAAAGAAGAAGAGGGGATTGTTTTCCTGCCGGTTTACATGACGCCGTTACTATAAATAAAACCTGATCCATTGAAGGCAGTTATGTCAGTACCTAAATTAAAATATAGATAAATCGCCCTTATTAAGCGGAATATTGAGCGTAGCGATGTAATAAGGGGGATATCTGCCCGGAGTTGACGGAAGAGGAGCTTGCGCAATTTTATCGTGAATGAAAAACAGATTTTAGATAAGGCACATGAGAATTTTATTTCCAATATCCCCGATATTGATATGATCGCAATGAAAATGCAGGCGCTTTCTGAGACGGTCTCCATCAGTGAACGATATGGTGATAATCTGGAATCAGAACACATGGAATGGATCAGTAACGGCGAGGTAGAAAAATGTAAAGCGTCATTCTGTAACGATTTTACGAAGCTGATCATGCAGGGGGGAATTTATGCAAACAGTGTCTTAAAACACGTGGAATATGCCGCTGTAATGCAATGTGTTATTTATACGAATGCTGCCATCAATGGGGGAGTTTCTGCCAGGACGGCATGGGCAATCCGTGAATTTTTTCTGCGGAAAATAGACAAAGCTGTGAGCATAAACGAATATTATTCCATATGTTATGAGCTACTGATCACCTGCGTTGAAATGGTCAAAGAACTTAAAGTCACTCCGGTTAAAAATATTTATGTAAAAAAGGCAAAGGCCATTATAACCTCAAATCTGGAAAAGACGGTTAGTGTTTCTCAAGTGGCAAAGCAACTGGGAATTACGTCTGATTATCTCTGCAGGGTTTTTAAATCTAATGAGGGAATCACGGTGAAACAGTATCTATCTGAACAACGGCTCAAAACAGCTGCGCGTCTGCTGCAAAGTACAGATTATCCGGTGATTGAGATATGTCAGCTGTGCGGATTTTCATCGCAGGGTTATTTTGCAAAACTATTTAAAAAAATTTTATGGAGACAGTCCCTCGAAATACAGAAGACAATGCGGTAATATATGACAATATGCAGGAGAAAAAGCACTCAGCCAGAGTGCTTTTTTTGTGCGGAAAAAGGCGAAAATGTCGGATTTTTGTCGAAACAAAAGTTGCAGTTGTGAGATAAATATAGAAAAATGTGGAACCGGAGTTCGAAAAATTATGAAAGAGAGGATGCGGTATGGAAAAAATATTACAATTGGCCAATATCCTGGATGGACAGCCCAGGGATCTTGTGCCGACTACAAGAACGGCTGAGGATCCCTGGATTAAAATGCTTGCTTCTGTGATCGATGACCATGATGCAGAAATCACGATGATGGTTGGTCGTCCTTTTGAGGATGTCGCTACCATCGCGGCTCGGGCAGGAAAACAGCCGGAAGATATCCTGGACGATCTGCACACCTGTGCCATGAAAGACACACTGCTGGAGGCGGAGATTGACGGAGAGCTGAAATTTGAGCGTTGTCCCTGGGCACCCGGAATTTTTGAGCATTTGATCCTGACGAAAGATTTGCCGGATGAAACCCGGAAGATGGTTGCTCAGTATTTTGATGATATTGGCGCTATGAGCGCTCCGGGTTATGCTGATATTCCTGTTGGTGAGTTTGAATTCCGCACGCTGCCTGTAGGTAAGGCGATTAAAGCAGAGGCGAAGATTGCAACTCACGAAGATATCGAGACCTACCTCAACCAGAGTGATTATTATTCTGTTGCGGACTGTGCCTGCCGTACTTCCAAAAAACTGATCGGCGAAGCCTGCGAACATCCCATCGAGGGAATGTGTATCCAGATTGGGCCGGAAGCGGATTATTATGTCCGCAGCGGTCGTGCCCGCCGCGTAACCCGCGAAGAGGTTGAGGAGATTCTGCTGAAAGCTGAACGTGCCGGTTGTGTTCATCAGTATTTTAATAACGAGGGTCGGAATAAAACTACCTTTATCTGCAGTTGCTGCGGCTGCAGCTGTTCTGGTCTGCGCGTGGCCAACCTGGTTCGTACACCGGATGCCTTCCGTTCTAACTTTGTCGCGGACGTAGACCCGGATAAGTGCGTCGGTTGCGGTGCCTGCGTGGAGATTTGCAACTTGAATGCCGTGAAGCTGGGTGCGGCTTTATGTGATGTAGATCAGACCCCTGTCCTGGAAGCACATCCCAGTGATACGGAGTGGGGTCCTGAACACTGGAATTATGACTGGAAAAAGCGTGTCATGGTGAATGAATATGGCACCAGTCCCTGCAAGACAAAATGTCCTGCCCATATTTCTGTCCAGGGCTATATTAAAAAGGCTGCTGAGGGCAAATATGAGGAAGCATTGAAAGTTATTAAACGGGAGAATCCGCTGCCTGCGGTCTGCGGTCGTGTCTGTCCTCATTACTGTGAAGAGGAATGCAGCCGTTGTAAGGTGGATGAGGCAATTGCGATTGACGATATCAAGCGCTTTATTGCAGATAAAGAGCTTGCCAGCGAGAACCGTTTTATTCCTACGGTCTATGAGCACTATGATGAGAAGATTGCCGTGGTCGGAGCCGGTCCTGCCGGTATTTCCTGCGCCTATTACCTGGCGGTAGAGGGATATCAGGTTACTGTATTTGAAAAGGACGATGTACTAGGCGGGATGCTGCGCAAGGGAATTCCATCCTTCCGTCTTGAGAAGGATGTGATTGAGGCGGAGATCGATGTGCTTCGTCAGCTGGGCGTCACCTTTAAGACAGGTGTAGAAGTTGGCAAGGATGTATCCCTGCAGCAGCTTCGCGAGGAAGGATACAGGGCATTCTTCCTGGCCATCGGCGCACAGAAGGGTTCCATGCTTCGTATTGAGGGTATCGAGGCGGAGGGCGTAGTCAGCGGTGTAGATTTCCTGCGCAGGGTTTCCCTTGACGCTATGGATGAGCTTCCGGGTAAGACCGTTGTCATCGGCGGCGGTAATGTCGCTGTTGATGTGGCTCGTACCGCGATCCGAATGGGTGCTGAGAAGGTGGGTCTCTTTTGCCTGGAGAGCAAGGATGAGATGCCTGCACTGGAAGAGGAACAGGCGGAGGCTACAGAAGAGGGTGTCACCCTCAATAATTCGTGGGGTCCCCGGCGCATTCTCACGGAAAATGGCAAAGTTACCGGTGTTGAATTCATGCGCTGTATTTCCGTGTTCGATGAGGAACACCGTTTTGCGCCTAAGTACGATGAAAACGATACAGTTGAGATTCCCTGTGATCATGTGCTGCTATCTGTTGGGCAGGCTATGGATTGGGGCGGCCTGTTGGAAGGCAGTAAGATGCAGCTGACACCCAGGAAGACCCTGGTGGTGAAGGAACTGTCCTATCAGACGGATGAACCCGATGTGTTTGCCGGCGGCGACGCTGTCTCTGGTCCAAAATTTGCGATTGACGCTATTGCTATGGGCAAGTCGGGCGCTACCTCTATCCATCGCTTTGTCCGCGGCAGAAACCTGACGATGCGCAGGGAGAGGGAGTACAGTCCATTTGATAAAAACAGCGTGGATTTCGCCGGCTTTGACAGCGTACCTCGCCAGAAGGCTGTCCATGTGAATCCGGATGCAGCCAAGAAGAGCTGGCACGATGAGCGTAAACCTCTGACGGAGGAACAAGTCCGAAAGGAAGCGCAACGCTGCCTGGGCTGCGGTATCGCTGTTGTTGATTCCTATATGTGCATTGGCTGCGGTATTTGCTCTACCCACTGTGAATTTGACGCCATGAAGCTGCGGAAGAATCGGGACGTCACGCCGCCTCTGACCAATGAGGAACGGCTTGCAGATGTCGCAAAGTACGCTATGGAGCGCAGGGAACGACTGGCTGCAAAGAGGGGGTGACCATCTGTGCATGAAATGCCTATTGTTTTGAGCATCGTCAAAACTGTGGAAGATTTTGCCGCTGCAAACCACGTGTCTGAGGTAAAGACCGTTGTCCTGGAGATTGGGGAACTAACCGGCGTTATGCCCCGTTATGTCGAGATGTTGTGGCCTGTGGCTGTGGAGCGCACGTCCCTGCAGCAAACGGCACTTAAAATCCTGGAGATCGAGGGCGTTGCTCAATGCGGAATGTGTAATCATCAGTATAATGCTCTGAAATATAATGGTATCTGTCCCGAATGTGGCAGTGAACAACGGATTATCCTCAGCGGCAAAGATGTTATGGTCAAAGAGGTTCAGGTCTTATAATACGCATGGGAGGGAAAGATAATGGATAATATCAGAATTATAGAGATTAAGGAAAGTGTTTTTGCAGACAACGACCGGGAAGCTAACCGTGTGCGTTCTGAACTGAAGGAAGACAGGACCTTTCTGTTGAACCTTATGTCTTCTCCCGGCAGCGGCAAGACTACCACTCTCTGCCGCACGCTGGAACGGATGAAGGACGAGATGCGTATCGGCGTTATGGAGGCAGACATTGACTCCGACGTGGATGCTCATACCATAGCGGAAACCGGCGTGCGCACGATTCAGCTTCACACGGGTGGCATGTGCCATTTGGATGCAGGCATGACAGAGCAGGGATTAAAAGAACTTGGTACCGACGATTTGGATCTGGCCATTCTGGAAAATGTAGGCAATCTCGTTTGTCCGGCTGAATTTGATACCGGTGCGGCAAAAAATGTGATGATCCTTTCCGTGCCGGAGGGCCATGATAAACCACTGAAATACCCTTTGATCTTCACTGTATGCGATGCTCTTATTATCAATAAGATTGATGTGCTGCCTTACTTCGATTTTGATATGGATAAGGTAGTGGAGTATGCCCACATGCGTAATCCCAATCTGGCCATCTTCCCCATCTCCGCTAAAACCGGCGAGGGCGTGGATGCCTGGTGTGACTGGTTGCGCAGCCAGGTGATAGAGTGGAACGGATGAGCTGCTATGGTAATAAGACAATAATTTTTTCTCCGTCGTTTCGTTTATGAGGTCGTTGGCAGGTATGCCGCATTGGTAAGGAGTGGATAAAGTTGCAAAAAGAAATTAACAATTCAGAACCGATGCATATCATACAGGAGAACCGACATTTCCATACCGAAGATGGACATTCCCATATTCATGAGGAAAGCAAACATTCCCACGATCACAATCATCCCAATGCAAAGGCAGTATCGAATCGTCTGGCCAGAGCCATCGGGCATCTGGAGTCAGTAAAGGGGATGGTAGACAGAGGAGAAGATTGTACCCGGATTTTAATCCAGATTGCGGCAGTCAGATCCGCCATTAACAATGCAGGAAAGGTTCTTCTGGAAGATCATATTAACCATTGTATGGTAGATGCTGTGAAAAATAAGGATTATGACAAAATTGCTGAGCTGAATGATGCAATACAAAAATTTATAAAGTGAACCAAAAGCTACTATCATTTTATCCTGACAGCGACTTGTTTTATATGTTATGTTCAGCATTGCAAGCAGCAAATCTTAAAATAATATCTATTTCAAGATAAAACGGAGACTCAAAAGTCTCCGTTTTTTACATCCGGACGAATTTGCGGAAAAGCCTGAATGCGAAGTTGATTAAGTTGGATGTTGCGGCAGAATTGGGAGTTGACAGGCTTTCTTACTTGAAAAACAGCGGGATATGTTATATGATAACAGGAACAGGTAATTTCACCCGGGCACTTGAACCCGAGAAAGGAGCGGACATATGGATAAACTCAGTGATACCATGAAAAAAATTATTTTAGCGGGAATCGGAGCGGCGGCGACCACCACGGAGAAGTCGAAAGAAGTTCTGGACGACCTGGCGAAAAAGGGAGAGCTGACCGTGGAGCAGGGTAAAGTGCTCAACGAAGAGCTGAAGCACAATGTGAAAAAGACTTTCGAGGAGAAGCCGAAGGATGTTTCGAAGATGCTTCACAGTCTGACGCCGGAGCAGCTGGCAGCGCTGAAGGAGCAGCTGGCAGCTATGGAGAGTGAGGCGGAAGAGGAAGCGGAGCCCGAAGAGTAAGGTTTGCGGCGGGCAGTAAAGCGAAACCGGAGAAGTAAGGATTGTGACGGGCAGTAAAGAGAAATCAGAAAAGTAAGGTCTGCGATGAGTAAAGAGCCGAAGGAAAAGAGACTGCGGGAGATGCTCGCTGTCATTCACAAACATAATATTGCCAGGGGCGTGACGCCGGAGAAGCTGCGCCTGATCCTGGAAGATCTTGGTCCGACTTACATTAAGCTGGGCCAGATTATGTCTATGCGGTCTGATATTTTTCCGAAGAAGATCTGCGACGAGCTGATGCGGCTGCGCTCGGACGTCACACCTATGCCATATGAAGAAGTAAGGAGCGTGATCGCGAAATCCTACGGCAGGGAGCCGGAGGAGGTATTCGCGGAGTTTGAGGAGAAGCCGATCGGTTCGGCCTCCATCGCGCAGGTGCACCGGGCGAGGCTTCAGACCGGGGAGGATGTGGTGGTGAAGGTGCAGCGCGAGGGCATTTATGAGACCATGTCCAGCGATATTGCATTTCTCCACCGTGCAGTCAAAATGATGCCGCCCATCAATATGACAGGGCTGGTGGATATGAACCTTGTGCTCGATGAGATGTGGGTGGTGGCGCAGGAAGAAATGAATTTCCTGGCGGAAGCCGCCAATATTGAGGAGTTTGCGCGTCTGAATGAATCCGTGGCTTATGTGGGGAGCCCGGTTCTTTACCGGGAATATACCACCACGCAGGTTCTGGTGATGGAGTATATCGACGGTTTTGAGGTGGACGATGCGGAGACACTCCTGGCGAACGGATATGATCTGGATGAGATTGGCACCAAGATGGCAGATAATTATATCAAGCAGATTGTGGAAGACGGTTTTTTCCACGCGGATCCGCACCCGGGCAATCTCCGTATCCGCGATGGCAAAATCATCTGGATTGATATGGGGATGATGGGCCGCTTTAATCAGCGCGACCGGACACTTTTCAGCAAGGTCATCCGGGGAATTGCTGATCACGATGTCAGTACGGTGGTGGAGGCGGTGCTCTCTATTGTGGAGTTCCGGTCAAAGCCGGATCAGAAGCTATTGTATTCAGATATCTCGGATTGGCTGACAAAATATGGATCCGCCGGTTTCGGGGATCTGAACATGGGTGCGTTGATGCAGGATCTGATGGATATCATGAAGGCAAACAAAGTGACAATGCCTTCCACGCTGACCATGCTGGTGAGAGGGCTGACTACCATTGAGGGAGTCATCTCGCAGATTGCCCCGGAAACGAATGTCGTCCAGGTGGCCGCGGCGCGGATGACGAACAGTATGAAAGAGAACTTTGACTGGAGGCACGAGCTTGAGGACGGCGGAAAGGAGCTTTACCGCGCGGTCAGAAAAGGAATCAAAATTCCCGGCTATATATCAGATCTGCTTCGCAGTTATATGAGCGGGCATGTGCGCATTAACCTGGATCTGCATTCCACCGAGGATCTGTCGGCGCTGTTGAACCGGCTGGTGCGCGATGTGGTCATGGGATTCCTGATCGCGGGTCTGCTCATCGGTTCCAGCATCCTTTGCACCACGGATATGAAGCCAAAGCTGCTGGGCATCCCGGCGCTGGGTGCACTCGGGTTCTTTCTGGCGCTGATTCTGGCGCTTGGGGTGCTTCTGGAACAGGTGCGCCGCAGGAGGAGACGAAGGAGATAAGCTGTATACAGTACGGATATCGCGCTCTGTGTGCGGAAATCTGCGGATGCCGTCTATAGAAATATAGTAATGGGTAAATTATAATATCAGTAAGGGCGCAGCTGCTCTAACAATGTCACGGCATCGATGCTGACACGCAGGAGTTCCCGCGCTGTTTCTGTGTCTTTTTCGCGGATGATGCGCTCCAGCTCTGTAAATTCATGATACAGACGGTGCTTATCGTTATGAAAATCAAAAATCTGTACATTTCCCTGATGGTCGGAAATCTCATAGCGGTCAATCTGGTTCATCGGCATGCGAACCGTGAGACAGGCGTTTTCTCCCTGGATGGCGGAGGCTACGGGTGCCTGACAGTCTTTTGCTGCCAGAGAAACCGCCTGAAAGGTTCCGTAATTCAGTGTCACCACGCCGCTGGTATCGACGCCCCGCTGCATGTTGGGGAAATAGTGTGCTTCCTGCGGCTTTCCGAAGAGGGAGAGGATAGCGTGAAGATTATATACATTTAAGTCCATCAGTGCCCCGCCCATGCAGGCCGGGTCAAAGGCCGGGGCAATCTTTCCTTTCCGGAAATCGTCGTAGTGGGAGGAATACTGGCAGAATTGGAAATTGACAAGGCGAATCGGGCCGAGGGAGGGCAGCTGTTCTTTCAGAGAGCGGAAGGCCGGTGTGTAATGCAGACTCATGGCTTCCAGTAAAAATACCTGTTGCGCTTCGGCATCTGCCGCCAGCTCCAGCAATTCCTGACTGTGCACGGCGGCAGGCTTTTCAACGATGACGTGTTTTCCGGCGGCGATGGCCTGTTTTGCAAAAGAAAAATGAAGGCTGTTAGGCAGGGCGAGGTAGACGGTATCGATATCCGCCGCCAGCAGTTCTTCCACATTCAGGAAATAACCGTCCAGGCTGTATTTCTGACATAATTCCCGCGTCCGTGCTGCGGAATTTTCCCTTCCCATCAGATAACATTTTTCTGGTTGCAGCGAGGCAATCAGCGGAAGCACCTCCTGGACGATCTTTCCTGTTCCCATAATGCCAAGTTTCATGAGTTATTCCTCCGTCTTAAAGTTGTATACTTATGAGTAGTATACTTATGATTCGACAAATTTACAAGCAGGATGTTATATCTCAGGATAATAAATGAAGTTGTATTATAGAAAGTGTAAATTCCCCGGCACTGCACAGGCGTGCTTGCCGGGGAAATTTTATGGAGCGAGAAGATTTTTTTAGGAAAGAATTCTTTCCTAAGCGCTTGAGGAATTGAAGCGCTATTCTAGATTCAGTTTTTTCCCGAGGAAGAAGGTGCTCGCTCCAAAAAAGATGACGCAGTAGATGCCGTTCACCAGGAGTTCCCGCCACAGGGCACCGTTCTCGAAGGATACGTTAACACTTTCGGTTTCCCAGGTGGTGGTGACCGAGAATGCGGAGAACAGGTCGGTTGGAAGCAGCGAACCGATGATCCCGCTCACAATGCAGATGGCGAAAAAAGCAATCACGCTGTACAGCATCTTATTTTTCTTTGCCGCCCCGCCGATGGTCATGGAGACGTAGAACAGCAGGATAATCCGCAGGACCTGTACCAGTGCGCCGATCAGTGTCAGGATGATGGAAAGGCCGGCTTCTTTCAGGAGCGGCGAGAGTTCGGAGAACTGGTACAGAAGATAATCTCCCAGTTCCCCGCTGCAGGACAGCATCAGAAAGACGGAGAGCAGCAGGGCACAGACGGAGAGTACGGTGTAGACCAGAGCACTGATGGTCTTTGCCGCCACATGCATCCAGGTGGGAACCGGCAGCGTGTGCATCAGATAACCTTCTCCCAGCAGCATGTTTTTGTAAAAGCGCTCAATGATGAAGTAGCAGGTGATTACAATAATGCCGACGATAAGCAGTGCGTAGATTATGATAAAGATAATGATGGCCGTGCTCTGCCCGTTTTCAATCTGGCTGTTTCCAAACAGGCTGTTGTCGTTGGCTCTCCACATTAAGCCGAGCACCATCGCCACCACCAGCAGGGCTGGATAGATGAGTCCCAACATGCGGGTTACGGATTTGAATTCATATTTTAATAATTTTCCTAACATCTGAATACCTCCCTGAATAATTCATCCACTGATTTGTGCTCGGTCTCCCGGATCTCATCCACGGTCCGGTGGAAGAGCAGGTCCCCCTGATTGATGAAGACGGCTTCGTCCAGCACCCGCTCGATGTCCGCGATCAGGTGGGTGGAGATCACGACCAGCGCGTCCTCCGAATAATTCCGGATGATGGTGTTTAAAATGTAATCCCGGGCTGCCGGGTCCACGCCGCCGATGGGTTCGTCGAGCAGATAAATCCTGGCATCGCGGCTCATGGCGAGGATGAGCTGTACTTTTTCCTTATTGCCTTTGGAGAGCGTCTTTAAGCGGTCGCGGCCCTGGATATCCAGCTGTGCCAGCATTTCCCGTGCCTTTTCCATCTGAAAATCGTTGTAAAAATCCTGAAACATCTGCAGCAGTCCGTCCACCCGCATCCACGCCGGCAAGTAATTTGCGTCCGGCAGATAGGATACAATTGCCTTGGTTTCAACGCCCGGCGCGAGGTCGTCCAGCAGAATCTCTCCGGAAGTGGGCTGCAAAAGCCCGTTGGCCAGTTTTAATAACGTCGTCTTGCCGCTGCCGTTGGGTCCGAGGAGCCCCACGATCCTCCCGCTCTCCAGCGACAGATTCAGATTGTTCAGCGCCAGAGTGTGTCCGAAATCTTTACTCAGGTGCCTGCACTGTAAAATACTACTCATTTTTCAATCCCTCCTGTTCCTCCCGTATCAGATCAATGATTTCCTCATCTTCAAATCCCAGGTGATTCATCTGGTCTAAGAAGGCGCGAATCGTGCTTTTCGCTGTATCCCGTTTCATCTGTGCGATCCTCCCCTCATCGTCCGTCACAAATCTGCCGCTGGTCCGCTGGGAATGAACCAGCCCCATCTGTTCTAACTGCGCCAGCGCCCGCTGCATCGTGTTAGGGTTTACCTCTGCCTCCGCGGCCAGCTCCCGGACGGAGGCCAGACGGCTTCCCGGCGCGTAATACCCGGTGGCGATGCGGTTCTGAATCTGCTCCACCAGCTGAATGTAGATCGAGCGGTCGTTTACAAAATCCCATGGCATGTAGGGTACCTCCTGTTCTGATTGTTTGTATTACTGTATTACTTAATTAATACAATAATGCAAAGAGTATGATTTGTCAATAGGCTTTTGATTATAAAATGTAAAATTTAATGGGAATACAATCTCCAGAATGACGTTGATGAGTCTTATGAGGTTTGAGTGAGTATTACGGTTGTTCTGCTCCTTTGGAATAACGGTACATTTTCACAAGCATAAACAAGGCTGCTCTTTGATATGATGACCCATAGAATTAAGAATAGTTTTGTTTTGGTGGGTAGATTATATGGATGGGAACCCATAGATTTATTAATAAATATGTATTTGTGGGTTGATTTAAATCATGGAAACCTACAGATTTAAAAATAATTTTGTTTTCGTGGGTAGATTTTGCTTATGGAGCCCCATGGATTTATTGTTTTTCGTTTTTTTGTGGGTTACATTAATTCTATTTTACCTACAAGTTTTTGAAAGTGCTTTGTTATGTGGGTAATTCTCTTTCATTTATACGTACAAAAAATTTAAATCAATTATTGTGTGGGAAGGCATGCCGGAGTGTTACAGAGAATCTAAGAAAAGCGATAAAAATTGTGTTTCAAGAGAAGAAAATAACCTGAGAAACCGTGAAAAGCAGTAATAATTGTGTAGCAAGAAAAGAAAACAACCCGGAAAAACAGGAAAGCCAACGAAACTTGTGTAGCCAGAGAGGAAAGAAGCATAAATAACCCGCCAAAAACAAAACGGATTTATTTCCTTTTTGCTTTAGACGGGTTTAAAGAAAGTCTACCTATTTGATTTATGCAGTCCGGATACTTACCGTATTTTCATATCGCTCGATGCATGGAGAAATTTTCTTTAAGATCATGCGCTCCTCTGTGGGTGCATTTTTGAAAGGACTGCTGAACATGAACAGCTTCCGGGCGCTGCCGCGTTTGCACAGCCAGTAGTCACGGCTTTTGGTGTAAGAATCTTCGTGGGAGACCTCCACAAAATAATCGCGCTTGTAATAGTATCTTGCAATGACCTTAATCTGTTTTTCCATGATATTTATCCCTCTTTCCGGTCGTAAACCCAACCGAGTTCTATTCTATCACAAAAAAATGAAAGTTAAGTCTTGACAGGGAAAAATTTGTGTTCGAGCAAAACTTTTTATCCTGCTGCCATGAAATATCAGTCAGGCAGAATCACAGCTAAAATGTTTTTCAGAGAATTTTCTCCGTCAGATTGAGAACATTTTGTTTCTGTGGTATGATAAAAAACAGGAGAAATGTCTGCCGGAAGCGGGGATCTGATTCTGGATAAACAGATCTTTGCACGACAGCGCAGGCATGATAAATGCGAACGCAATTTTTATGGAGGTATCAATATGGAACAGCAGCTTTTTACAAACGAGATTATTTTATCCTGGCTTCAGTATTTTGCGAAGAACACGCCCATCGACCTGGAGAAGGTGAAGATGCTGGACATCACCCGCAAGAACAAGAATGTGATCCCCACCGTGGAGGCGCACAAGGCGGTGCTGGTGTTCACGGAGGCGGGCAATCCGGACATTTTCTACCGCATGTGGAATGCCGGTCTGGGCGACTGCGATGTCTGGTATAATGAGGGATCCGAGCCGGTGGGCGAGGTGAAGTGCGATAAGGTCTGCAATATGATCAACCGCGGCATTAACGCATCCGCGGGAATGCTGATTATCAACGCTAACGCCTGCAATACATACAAGATTGGTATGGATAACCAGAATTTCCGCCGGGGTTCGATCCACTATGTGGGCAGTGAGATCCGTTCAGTTATCTTTAATAAGATGCAGATCGGACGGCAGGATGATATCTGTGTCATCAGCGGGGAGAGCATCGCGATCGAGGCGGGTATTATTGCCAATGAGGGATCTGTCATCGCGGTGGAGTATAACAAGGACGACCGTGCGACCATGGAGGATAATATTGATCACTTTGGCTTGCAGAATATTCATGTTGTTGACCATGTGGACGAGGAGACATTGCAGAGTTATCCGACACCGTCTCTGGTATTTCTGGTGGCTTCCGCCAGCACGGAGCAGGAGATTGCCTGTCTGACGAAGCTCAACCCGCAGATTAGCGTGGTAGTGTATACACTGGATTTCACGGTGGCAGCCGGCATGCCGAAGCTTTTTGAAAAGTATGGCATAAAGGATGCGGAGACGATCCAGGTGTCTGTATCCAGACTGACCGCGAAAAATTCCTTTGAGCAGGAGCCCGCTCCGTGGATTATATCCGGCAAGGCGGATGCGGCGGTGTAAAGGCCGGTTGTTTCAAACACTGTACCGGTAAAATGACGCGCAGGCAGGTCGCTGGTCTGCGGGACATTGTCTGGAAAATGAGGAGTATCTGCAGATGGAGGAGAAGAGACAATGAGTGAGATAGAGAGAAGCTGTATTGACTGTTATGTGGGAAACTGTAACTGGGAGGACGACAGATTTCCGGATTTCTGCCTGTCCACCCATATGGATCCGGATGTCCTGGCGGACGCCATGGCGCAGTATGAAAAGGAAGAGATCCGTAAAGTTGCTATCGCGGCGGCTGAAGTGGAGGCGGATAATTACTGCAAGATGACCCGCCTGGAGGAGACTGTGGAATTTGCAAAGAAGATTGGCGCGAAGAAAATCGGCATTGCCAACTGCGTCGGGCTTCTGGCCGAGGCACGGATGCTGGCGAAAGTGCTGCGCAGCCATGGTTTTGAGGTGTACGGTTCCACCTGCAAGGGCGGCACTCAGAGAAAAGCCAGCATCGGCATCCCGGAGCGCTGCGACAAGGTTGGTCTTAACATGTGCAACCCTGTTCTGCAGGCGAAGATTTTAAATGCGCAGCATACGGATCTGAATATCCTGGTGGGGCTCTGTGTGGGCCATGACAGTATGTTTTATAAGTATTCCGATGCGCTGGTCACTACGTTGGTGGCGAAGGACCGTGTACTTGGACACAATACGGTGGCGGCATTGTATCAGGCAGACAAATACTATAAGAGAGTGTTTGGGGATCGGGGCGAACAGAATTAAGCAGGAATATTGTGAATTAAATAACGTTGTTTTTCCTTGAATTTTAGCCAAAAAGCGGTACAATAAACAGGAGAGAAAATTTTTACATGGAGGTAACCTGTTTATGTTCAAGACATTGATACAAAAACTGAAGAACGATCCCAAGACGATTGTATTTACCGAGGGTACGGATCCCCGTATTCTTGAGGCCGGCTCCCGGCTGCTTGCAGGTACGTTCTTAAAACCGATTCTCATCGGCAACGTGGATGAGGTCCGGGCAGCCGCGGAGGAGGCCGGTTATAACATCAACGGCGCTGACATCATCGATCCGGAGCATTTTGATCGCATGGATGAGATGGTGGCGATGATGGTGGATCTCCGCAAGGGCAAGATGACTGCGGATGACTGCCGTGCGGCTTTGAAGCAGGGCAACTACTTTGGCACCATGCTGGTGAAGATGGGTATTGCGGATTGTCTGCTCGGCGGCGCTACATACTCCACCGCAGATACGGTTCGCCCGGCGCTGCAGCTGATCAAGACGAAGCCCGGCAACAAGATCGTTTCCTCCTGCTTTATTCTGGTTCGTGCCGCCGCTACCGGCAACAACGAGGCGCTTGCCATGGGTGACTGTGCGATCAACATCAACCCTACTGAGGATGATCTGGTGGAGATCGCGCTGGAGACAGCGAACTGTGCACGGATTTTCGGCATTGACCCGAAGGTAGCGTTCTTAAGCTACTCCACACACGGATCCGGCAAGGGCGAGGCGGTTGATAAGATGCGCAACGCCTGCGCGAAGGCGAAGGCGCAGGCTCCGGATCTTGCGATCGACGGCGAGCTGCAGTTTGACGCGGCTGTTTCCCCGGCTGTTGCACGGACGAAAGCTCCGGATTCACCGGTTGCGGGACATGCCAACACCTTTATCTTCCCGGATATCAACGCGGGAAATATCGGCTACAAGATTGCACAGCGTCTCGGTAACTTTGATGCGTACGGCCCGATTCTTCTCGGCCTGAACGCACCGATCAACGATCTGTCCAGAGGATGCAACGCGATGGAGGTTTACTCGATGGCGATCATCACGGCGGCATTGAGCTAAGATTGTTGTTTTATGTCGATATAAGCGCTTTGTGCTTACGTAGATTGTAATGAGAACTGTAATATTATAAAAAGAGAGCAATGGCGGAAAATGCTGTTGCTCTCTTTTTATAACGTGTGATGTTAATTTGGAATCGGAAGAGCAGCTTTTGTTATCACCATTCAGATAGTTTTTGATATTCTTCCATGGTATTTATGTTGGTCAGGCAATTTTTCAGTTCGCCCAGACTGCTTTCTTCCAGATAAAATACTTTGCTTGCTGTGAGCAGATCCCGAAGCCGGTAATTTTTTTCAAGGATCTGTTTTTCTATCAGCGGCAGGATATTCCGGTGATAAATCCCGGCAGTGGTATAGATGCGGCCGCTCCTGCTTCGTACCAGCAGAGCATCCGTGTTAATCTGTTCCCAGATCCGGATGAGATGGCGCACAAAGGCGGCATTCATCCGGGGCATATCGCAGGCGCAGACAAAGTAAGCGTCCGCATCGGTCTGGTGCATGGCGGCACTGATGCCGCCCAGGGGTCCGATGTGTGGAATTTCATCAACGATGCGGGGGTATTTTTCCGTATTTGCACTGAAATCCGGTGCTATGTCTGCCGAGACGGACAGATAGACCGGACCGCAGGAGGACAGCTCCGCAGCGATTTTTTCTGCGAAAGTCTGTCCTTCCATTGTCAGATTTGCTTTATTTTGTCCCATGCGGCGGCTGTAGCCGCCAGCCAGGAGGAGGATGGCCAGGGAGTCCATATGGTACCTCTCAGTGTGTGGATGGAGACTATAATTATAGGAAATGAATGTCGTTTGCTTTTCGCCAGATGAAAGGCTGTGCAAACTGCCCTCTCTCATGCGTCTGAGGACGTCCTTTATAGTAGGAACGAATAAAATTTAAATCGGCGTTCCTTTTCCGTATCCGCAGTTGGGGAAAGTGCAGGTGGGACATCCAAGACAGAATCCGCCGTTTCCCATGCAGGCAAAATCTTTTTTGCTCATGGTCACACCGGCGGCCAGCCGCGGCAAGACAATGTCAAAGATGGTCGTTCTGTTGTACATGACGCATCCGGGAAGTCCGCAGACCGGAGTTCCGTCGTCAAAATAGGCCAGCAGGAACATGGCGCCCGGGAGCACCGGTGCGCCGTAGGTAACGATATGCGCACCCGACATTTTGATGGCGCCGGGGGTCTGATCGTCCGGATCCACGCTCATCCCGCCGGTGACGGTGATGAGGTCGACGCCTTTTGCTTTTAATGCGAGGATAGCGTCGGCTATTTTTTCTTTGTCATCATTCAGCGTGATATGTTCGACCGTTTCGATGCCGAATTTCTTCAGTTTTTCCATGACGACCGGGGTAAATGTGTCCTGGATTCTGCCATAGAATACCTCATTTCCGGTTGTAATGATGCCCGCTTTTTTGATCTGGTAGGGGACAATGCGGGCCAGAGGCTCTTTCCCGGCGGTGTTTTTTACCCGCTCCATTTTTTCTTTTGCGATGACGAGTGGAATAATACGGGTTCCCAGAAGCTTGTCGCCGGTTTTGACTGCTGTGTTGGTGTGGCGGGAGGCAATCATAATTTCCTCAATCTCATTGACGGCGGCCAGGCGTGTCACATCGATCTGAAAGAGACCGTTGCAGGTGGCGGACAGTTCAATTTTACCTTCTTTGGGGCTGCTCGCTTTCATGTGGTCATTGAGGCAGATATCCCGGAGTATTTCAGCGGCCTCATCTTCGTGCAGCATGGTTTCGCCTTTCTCCCAGACGTAGAGATGGTCTTTCCCGAGTTTGAGAAGCTCCGGAATGTCCTCCTCGGTGACGATGTGCCCTTTGCGGAACGCGGTATCCTTTACCACGTCCTTAATGATTCGTGTGATGTCGTGGCAGAGGACATGGCCTGCTGCCTCGGTTGTTTTGATCAGTTTCATGTGAGGATTCATCCTTTCTCTGTATTTGTGTATCCGTCAGAAAAATACTTCCGGAATATGTCATCCGATGCCGTCTGTATTTCCTGGCGCATCGCGTGATATCGCTGTAAAAATTCTTTTCCCTCGTCGGTCAGTTCGGAGGAACCGCCGTTTTTTCCGCCAATCTGTCGTGTGAGCATGGGAAAGCCGACTACTTTTTCCGCGCGTTTGATCAGTTTCCAGCATTTGCTGTAGGACATGTGCATGGCCTGCGCCGCCATGTTGATGGAGCCGTGTTCCTGAATCTGGCGGAAGAGCTCGGCCACGCCGAGGCCGAAGAAATCGTCTTTATTTTCGATTACTATCTTGGTTTTGGGTCTGAGCATAGGGCGCCTCCTGCAAAAATTGCTGCAACTGTGCCGGATGGAACTGTAATGGATTTATCTCTTATTTTTCCCGGCGGTCAGATAGTTCTTTATTGCCTGTGCAATTTCCTCCGGCCGGTTCAGGTTCAGCACAGGGACATCCGCGGGAAAATCTCCGATGTCCGCACAATCCGTGGCAATGCCGATCAGTGTATCCGGATCACAGACCGGAGCGGAGGAGTTGTCTTCCCGGACAATTTCAATTTTCGGGTAATCGGTCCATTTAAATCCTTCCAGGAGGATCAGATCTGCTTCCGGGAATGCCCGGATCAGATCTTTTTCTGTTACCACAGCAGGATTTTGTTTGATCACCATGGTGAGATCGTCGGAGTAGATCGCCGTGCCGCAGGCTCCGGCAGCCCGGTGACGATAACTGTCCGTTCCCGGGACATCCGGGTCAAAGCCGTGCCCGTCGTGCTTGATGGTTGCCGTCCGCCAGCCCATTTCACGGAAGATGGGGATCAGCCGGGTGATCAGTGTCGTCTTGCCGGAGTTTTTTACGCCGGAAATGACAAAGATCCGGGCGTCCTGTGGCATATTATTGCTTATTTCTTGTGATGCGGCAGTATCAGGAGACGGTGATATAACTGCACTCGAATTATCCGGTGCATATAAGAGCCGGATCCTGACCTGGTCTCCCTGGTTCAGCGCAGGGGTGCCGGGGGCAATGTCGATCAGGCAGTTGCAGCCGCGCATGGAGGCCAGTACGCCGGAGGAGTGGAGACCGTCCGGCAGATAGACGGCACCATTTTCATACCGGGCTCGGATAAACCGGCGGCCTTTGCTTGCTTTCCGGAACTGCCCCTGAAGAATCGCGCTTGTCTGCTGCATGGAATAGCTGTTGTCCTCTGTCATTTTTGCCAGGGCAGGACGGACGAGCAGTTCCATATTGGCCAGCGCGCCGAAAGGATTTCCGGACAGGCTGATGACGGGTACATCCCGAAAAACGGAAAAGATGGTCGGAGATCCGGGTTTTAAGCGGACTTTCCAGAACAGTTTTTCCGCATCCAGGAGCTGAATGGTCTCATGCAGAATATCTTTTTTTCCCACGGAGACGCCGCCGGTGGTCAGGATGAGATCGGCGCCTTCTTCGGCAGCCCGGCGGATTGCCGCTGCGACTGCTCTGGCGTCGTCCGGAATGTGTTTCTGCCAGAGCGGTGTGATTCCAAACTCTGCCAGCCTTGCAGAGAGAAGGTAAAAATTGCTGTTATAGATTTTTCCGGGCAGAAGCGGCTGTCCCGGTTCCATCACTTCATCGCCGGTGGTGAACAGAGCGATGCGGGGTGTTTCGTAGACGAGGACGGACTCTGCGCCCATGGCGGCCAGGTTTGCTAATTCCACATATCCGAGCTTATCCCCGGCATGCAGCATGCAGATGCCTTTCTGGAAATCCTCGCCGTGGTCACAGTAGTTGCCGTGTACCGGTACCGGTTCGCAGATGGATACTCTTGTCTCGCCATAGTCGGTGCTTTCCTGGCGCACACAGCAGTCGCATCCCGGTGGTATTGCGGCGCCTGTCATGATGCGGACCGCTTCACCTGGCTGTACGGTGTTGTCAGAATACTGTCCCGCGTCAATTTCCTCTGTGACGCGGAGGACAGCCGGGTGCTCGGCGGAAGCTTCCCGGATGTCGGCGGCACGGCAGGCGTAGCCGTCGATAGGAGAGCGGTCAAAGGGAGGATTTTCCATCTCTGTGAACATGTCTTCGGCGAGAATCCGCCCGGCAGCGGACAGAAGCGGAAGCCGCTCTGTCCGGGTAATTCTTTTTGTGTGGTTTAAGATGCAGTCTACGGCATCTTCGAGGTTGATTCCTTCGCGGTAAGTTTGGGTGTTCATGTAATGTCGTAATCCTTTCATTTATAAGATGAACGGCTCATTGCTAGCGTGCACAGTTTTCTTCGGTTCCCCGCAGGATTCCGAGCCCATGTCCCAGGCTCGGCAGCAGGAATTCCAGCGCTTCGGTCACGGCCTTTGGGCTGCCCGGGAGATTTACGATCAGCGTTTTTTTCCGGATGCCGGAGACAGCGCGGCTTAACATGGCGCGGGGTGTGATGGTCATGGAATAGGCGCGGATGGCTTCGGCAATGCCGTTTGCCATGCGGTCGCAGACGGCAATCGTTGCCTCCGGCGTGATATCGCGCTCGGAAAAACCGGTGCCCCCGGTGGTAAAAATGACGTCGATCTGGCGTTGGTCTGCGAGGCGGATCAGTTCCTTTTCCAGTGACGGCCGATCGTCTGCGAGCAGCAGGGTTTCTTTCACATTGTAGCTGTCAGCCTGAAGAAGATTCACGATGGCAGGGCCGCTTTTGTCTTCACGCTTTCCGGCGGCTCCCTTGTCGCTCAGAGTAATCACCGCCGCGGTAAACGGCCGGTCCGGATTTGCTGCGATCATCTCTATGGTATCTCCCTTTTGAATGGTACCTTCGGTCAGGACTTCGGCAAAGACTCCTTCCCGGGGCATGATGCAGTCGCCCATGGTCTGATAAATCTGACAGTGCGTGTGACATTCCTTCCCGATCTGGGTCATTTCCAGAAGCGCATCCCCAATGCGAAAACGGGTGCCGACAGGAAGCGCACGCAGGTCAACACCTTCCACGACCAGGTTTTCTCCGAATGCTCCCGGTTCTACCTGGGCGCTTCTGGCCTGAAATTCACGGATTTTTTCAGCGGAGAGGAGGCTGATCTGCCGGTGCCACTTTCCCGCGTGGGCGTCGTTTTCAATGCCCCATCCGGGAATAAGGTGAGCGGAATCTACCTCCTGTTTGAGTGTGCCCCGTTTTGTACTGATGCAGATATGTAAAATCTTTCCCATCTGATTTCTCCTTTCGTATCAATGCCGCCAAAATAGGAGCAGCTATCCTCCGATTTTTGACATATCTCTTGTCTCGGCGGCCAAAGGTCTGCCGACGAAGTCCTGTTCCGGCAGATGCTCTGGCAGATGTTCTTGCAGATGTCCCGCGGCGTTTTTCGTGAGTGTTTCAAAGCAGTGCATCTTTGGTTTGGCTGAGATGGCCTCCGCCAGAATACGCCGCACGGTTTCATCATCCTGGTTTTGTAATGTGATATCTGGATTCTGCTCTGATTGCAGAATAACATCTTTTTGACATTGCGACAACACGATGTTGCCCCGCAGTGCAGCCCTGACATCGAAAGTGCTTTCATAACCCAGGCACGGCTTGATTTCACCGGTGGAAGTCATGCGGATGCGGTTGCAGGTATTGCAGAACTTTCCGTGAATCGGACTGATGAAGCCGACACTGCCGTCAAAACCGGGAAGGCGATAGTAGACAGCGGGTCCGTTTCCGTGCCGTTTTTTATCCGGTGTGAGTTGTCCGAATTCATTTTCAATCTGCCGGTACAGGTCTGTGTTGGAGATCGGAGCGCCGCATTTTCCCTGACCGACCGGCATGAGTTCTATAAAACGAATATCTATTCCGTATCGTTTTGCCAGTGCCAGCAGATCTCTCCAGGCATCAGCGTTGAGGTTCTGCTGCAGGACGGAATTGATTTTCACTTTCAAACCGTATTGCCGGGCAGCTTCCAGGGAAGAAATCACCTGACTCAGGCAGTCGGAACCGGTAATTTTTGCATATAAATTCCGATCGGTTGTGTCCAGGCTGATGTTGACTGCGTCCAGTCCGGCTTCTGCAAGCTCTCTCAGATATTTCCCCAGGAGGACGCCGTTGGTTGTCATGGTCACCTGCTGCACGTCGGGAATCTGTCGGATCATGCGAATCAGGTCCGGGCAGCCGAGGCGGGCGAGCGGTTCGCCGCCGGTAATCTTAAAACGGGTGATGCCTAAACAAACAGCCTGCCTGCAGACGCGCGCGATTTCCTCAAATGTAAGGATTTCCGCCATGGGAATCGTCGGAATCCCGTGAGGCATGCAGTAGACACAGCGGAGATTACAGCGGTCGGTGATGGAAATTCTCATGTAGTTGATTTCTCTGTGGAAGGAATCTCTCATATTTCTATATTTCCTTATAAACAAAATGTCCGCTTCTTCCGCCAGCCTTTTCGACAAGATGGATATCGGAAATGACCATTGTCTTGTCGATGGCTTTGCACATGTCGTAGATGGTGAGCAGCGCCGTGCTCACTCCAGTCAGCGCTTCCATCTCCACTCCGGTCTGTCCGGAACATTGTACGGTGCAGGTGGCGTTGATGCGTCGATTTTCCGGTTCTAATTTAAAATCAATGCTGCATTTCTGGATCAGCAGGGTGTGGCAGAGCGGGATGAGGGAGGAAGTCTGCTTTACTCCCATAATTCCGGCGACCCTGGCGACGCCGAGGACATCTCCTTTTTTTGAGGTGCCTTCCCGAACGGCCTGCATTACTTCGCCGCAGACCAGAATGCTTCCGGTTGCTGTCGCGGTGCGGGAGGTTACGGGTTTTTCGGAGACATCGACCATGACGGCATTGCCCTGATTATCGAAGTGGGTAAAGTCCTGATTCATTTTCTGCGTTCCTCCTGAAATATGTGTCTGGTTATATAGTGAAGTGCGCGTTATTAAAATATCATGCGATTATTCCCTTAGCAACAGGAGGGCTGCTTCCGGTATCCTGATTTCCAGTTTTTCCTGTCCGGACAGTTCCAGTGCCCGTCCTTTATCCATCAGCAGCCGCATCTGTGTCCCGCTCTCATCGCCGCAGTTTAAAATCAGCTCGGATTCAAACTGCTGCTCCATCAGGTGGTCTACCTGCATGACGGCGCAGTTGGCGGGGATGGCATCGCCCCTGGTTTTCACGGGCGCAGAACCGATATTGTGCGTATTGTCTTCGTCCTCCACGGATGTCGGTCCAACCTTCGGAATCGCCGTGCCGCTGGTGTCCGAAATGACTTCAATATAGTGGGCGCGGGCGCCGACATAGGCCAGATCTTCCGGTACTTCCCGTTCCAGCACAAAGCGCATCTGCCAGTCCGGCGCGAAGATTTCGTGGGCGGAAATCCGCTCTGCCCGGGAAAAATTCCGGCAGCCGGAGAGCCGTGCAGCAGAGATCGTTTCCGGATTTGCGAAAAAGTCTTTTTTCGGCTGGATTGTTTCCACATGGCCGTTGCTCAGCACGCAGACCCGGTCGCAGAGATGGTATACTTCGTCCCTGCTGTGCGTTACAAAGAGGATTGTTTTCTGGATACCGGTGAAAAGCTCTGCCAGTTCCTCCTCCACCTGCCATTTTAGATAGGTATCCAGCGCGGAAAGCGGTTCATCCAGAAGCAGAATTTCCGGTTCCGAGGCCAACATTCGTGCCAGCGCTACCCGCTGCTTCTGTCCGCCGGAAAGCTGCCGCGGCAGATGATTGGTCAGTCCGTCCAGATGAAATCTTTCGATATAGGTCTGCACGATGGCAGGGTTCGGATGCTTTCCCATCCCGGCCATGATATTCTTTTCCACTGTCATATTCGGAAAGAGCGCGTAGTCCTGAAACATATAGCCGACCCGGCGCTTCTGTGGAATCAGGTTAATTTTTTTCGCGGAATCAAACAGGGTCTTTCCGTTCAGGATGATATGTCCCTCGTCGGGCGTCTCAATGCCGGCGATGCATTTTAAGGTCATACTTTTGCCGCAGCCGGAAGCGCCGAGGATGGCGAATACTTCATTTTCTTCTGTCTGGAAGGTTGTATCGAGGAAAAAATTTCCGATTTTTTTCTTTATTGCTACGTCTATTGACATATTAATCACCACCGCTGTACATTTTTCATATTTTTTCCGGCCACCAGATTCATCGATACGATAACGCCGAAAGCGATGAGCAGGATAATAATCACCCAGACGCCGCCGGTTAAATAGTCGCCGTCCTGGATGACCATGGCGATGCGCTGCGAGATGGTGGATGTCTTGTGCGGGATATTTCCTGCCAGCATGGAGGTGGCGCCGTATTCGCCCAGTGCCCGCGCGAACGTGAGGATGGTGCCGGAGACGATGCCGGGACCAGAGTTGGGGACGATGATCTTCCAGAAAATCTGGAACTCGGACATGCCAAGGGTCCGTCCCGCGTAGACCAGGTTGGAGTCGAGCTGTTCGAATGCTGCCCGCGCGTTGCGGTACATCAGCGGAAAGGCGATGATGGTAGCCGCGATGATGCAGCCGGCCCAGGTCTGTACGATCTTGATGCCAAACTGGTTAAACAGGAAACTACCCAGCGGCCGTTTCAGGCTGAACAGCAGAAGCAGGAAAAATCCGGCCACTGTCGGCGGCAGTACCATGGGGAGTGTGAGGAAGCCGTCTGCGATTGCTTTGCCCCGTTCCCCGGCGCGAATGACTTTGCTTGCTGCAAAGATGCCGAGGAAAAAGCAGATTACGGTCGCCACGATTCCGGTTTTTAATGAGATAAACAGCGGGCTCCAGTCTAATCCTGATAAAATGTTGATCAATGTTTCCATAAATTTCCCTCAATCGTTTTTCTCTGTATTGCAGAAAAGGCATCTGAATCTGCCAGATGCCTTTTCTTTACCTGTATTTCAACTTCTCCCGGAACAGTCCCGCCATATTGCACTTCGGTATGAAAGCATTCCGTGAGCAATTCCGTCTGCACAGGGTGAACTGTTACTCCACATCTGTGTCGAAGTAATACTTCTCAAAAATCGCTTTTGCTTCATCTGAGATAAGGAACTCGATAAAATCTGCCGCCGCAGCCGACTCAAGCTCGTCTGCGCTGCCGTTTGCAACCTGCGCTACAGGATAGATGACATCTCCTGTTAAATCATAACTTACAACTTCAAGAATTTCAACCTGATCTTCATATCCGTATGTATCAGAATAGTAGGTTGTGCCAACCTCGTTGGACTGCTCTGCTACCGCCTGGAGCACCTTGCTGACATTGCCGCATTCATTGATTTCGATACCGCCGAGCGCTGCGGAGACCTCATCGGTGGTGATCGTGGAGACATCCTCCACTTCGTCCAGCATGCCGGCGTTTACCAGTGCCTGACGGGTGTATTTACCAACCGGAACAGAACCGTCCGCAAGAGCCAGGCTGGATGCGTTTGCGATGTCTTCCAGTCCGGTTACGGTGGTCTCGCTGCCGGTGTAGGTGATGACACACACCTGGTTATTTACGACGTTGTGGCGGGTTCCGTCCACGACCAGACCGTCATCCTCTTCCAGTGTGTTCATCTGCTTCTGTGCTGCGGAGAAGAAGATGTCGATACCGTCGCCGGCTGCTTCCTCGATCTGGGTCAGCAGAGTGCCGGAGCTGTCATAGCTTCCCACGATCTCTACGTTGGGCTGGGTCTCATTGTAAACGTCGATGAGTTCGGTCAGCACGGTCTGCAGGCTGGCTGCCGCATAAATGGTAACGGTGGTTGCCTCAAACTGTTCTGTGGATTCCTCTTCTGCAGAAACCTCTTCCTCGGCTTCGGCGGAATCATCGGTGGTTTCCTCCGCCTCAGCGGAAACAGTTTCGTCTGTGGTCTCCTCAGCGGTGTCGCTGCTGCTGGTGCTGCCGCAGCCGGCCAGCATGGATGTGCCGAGCATGGCAGCAAGCAGGATACTTAATACTTTCTTTTTCATTGCATGTCCTCCTTGGATGGTTGGTGGTATTTCATCACTTCATACATATCTGTGCAGAGTTCCCCGACTGGACAATGCTATTGTTGCCCCAATCACAGAAATGTACAAAAAACTACGTCGCCGATATTCTTTTGAACGAATAACGATAACTATATTTTAAGATATGAAAGCGTGTGTGTCAATGAGAGTTGCCGATTTTGATGATTCAGGTACAGAATAAAAAAAGTTGTATCCGGAATGATCTTCCGCGGCTCTGTACCTGCATTCCGACAGTGAATGATATAGTTCGGATATGGAATTTGACTATCCAAAAATATAAGACTATGGTTTAAACAGCGTTATATTTTAAAAAAATAACGTGTGTTTCTAATTCAGGGAGGAATGTATGTCAGTGATTGCATCCGGTAATAAAAAACAGAGAAAGCATCTGCGGCTGATTCTTGCCGGACTAGTGGTTTTTATGATTTTTGTGTTTCTGATATCTATGACACAGGGGATTTATCCACTGTCGTTGCAGGAGATTTTTCACATTCTGGGTGCCGGTCTGGGCTTTGACCTGGAATATACTCACAACGGCTATGTGGCGCTTATGAATGTCCGCCTGCCGCGGCTGACGGCCTGTATTTTCGTGGGAGCTGCATTGTCTGTCTCGGGCGCATCCTATCAAGGCGTTTTTCACAACCCAATGGTTTCCCCGGATTTGCTGGGAGCCACCTCCGGGGCGGCTTTTGGAGCCTGCACATCCATTCTGGCAACCGCACCGCTGCTGGTGCAGCAGACGTCCGCATTTTTCTTTGGGATGGTTGCAGTGGCGCTGACGTTGTTTATCAGCTACACCGTTTCGGGAAAAACAAATAACACGACGACTTTGGTTTTGACAGGAATGGTGGTGTCTTCTCTGTTTTCGGCCGGCGTGTCCATCACAAAACTTTTGGCAGATACGGACAATCAGCTGGGGGAAATCACGTTTTGGCTGATGGGGAGCATGGCAAATCTGAAGTTGAAGTCGTTGCCCATTCTGCTCATTCCTGTGTTGATCAGTGTGGTACCGCTGCTTTTATTCTCCTATCGTTTAAATGTGGTTTCTTTTGGCGATGAGGAGGCGGTGATGATGGGAGTAAATGTCCGAAGGGTGCGGCTGGCAACGATTATCTGTGCTACTTTGGCGACCTCCGCATCTGTCGCTGCCTGCGGAATGGTAGGCTGGATTGGCCTGGTTGTCCCGCATTTGATGCGGTTTATCGTCGGACCGGATTACCGTTATCTGCTGCCGGCTTCCGCACTGGGTGGAGCGATTTTCCTGATGCTGGTAGACAATATTACCCGCGTGTTTTTTACGGTGGAGGTATCCATCGGCATTCTGACCGCTATTATCGGGGCGCCGTTTTTCCTGATCCTGTTGATGAAAGGGAGGGGCAGCTGGCTATGATTTTTTCGGTGGACAATGTCAGCTGCGGCTATCAGGGAAAGGCGGTTGTGTCTGACTTAAGTTTCTCAGTTGAGAGCGGAGCGGTGTTCTGCATACTCGGACCGAACGGGGTGGGAAAAACGACTCTGTTTAAGACATTGATGGGTCTTCTGCCGGGTATCGGCGGCGATATACAGGTGGATGGGGAATCCATGATAAAGTGGGGAGCGCGCCGCCGCGCAAGAGTGATGGGGTTTGTGCCGCAGTCTCATACGCCGCCGTTTCCGTATACGGTGCAGCAGGTGGTGGTTATGGGGTGTGTTTCGCGTATCGGAATGTTTTCCGCACCCACAGAAAGTGACTATGCGTTTGCGGATGAGATTCTGAATTCTGTTGGCATTGCCCATCTGGGCAGCAGGGTTTACACGCAAATCAGCGGAGGAGAAAGGCAGATGGTATTGATTGCCCGTGCGCTCGTGCAGTCGCCGAAGATTTTGCTAATGGACGAGCCGGCGGCAAATCTTGATTTTGCAAACCAGGTCATGGTGCTTGAAACGGTAAAAAGACTGGCTTCGCAGGGAATTATTGTGATTATGACGACACATACGCCGGATCACGTGTTTCTCTGCGGTACCGATGTGCTTTTGCTGGCGCGAAACGGTGAAATCATACGTGGTGCACCGGAGACCGTGATGACGCCGGAGAATATGCGCCGGGTTTATGGTATTGATGTGTGTATCACAACCGCAGAGTGGGAGGGAAAGGTAATCCGGGGATGTGTCCCCGTGATGAAAGAGCAGTAGAAAGATTAACCGTAACTATTCTGGTCAGTACTTCGCACTTGCTGCGAAGTGCGTCTGATGAAGTAAATTGAACAGGGAAAAGTCCCATCGCGCAGCGATTTCAAATGGACTTTTCTTCGTAACTGTGAAGGTGCTGAACAGTTACGATTAATTTTGCTTATGCTGCCGGAAACGGCAACAAATATATAGAAAAGGAAGGATAAAAAAATGAGAAACATGAAAAGATTCAGTTCACTTTTCCTGGCGTCAGCGCTGGGACTTACGCTGCTGGCAGGCTGCGGCTCTGCAAGTGACGACAGTGCTGCCGGACAAAGTGCGGAAGCGGAGGATGTCTCCGTGTCAGAGACAGAGGAGACATCGGAAAGTGAAACGGAGGCTGAAGAGGCAGCTGATGTGGAAGAAGCAGAGGAAACAGTTACTGTGGAAGATCTGGAGCCTGATGAGGACGGCAATATCACCATCACCGACATGGCGGGTCGCGAGGTCACCTTTAAGGCGAATCCTACCATCTGGAATTCCAGCCCTACCGCGGAGGGATGGCTATGCGCGATCGTGCCCGATCAGATTATCGGCTGGGCAGCAGAGTTCGAGGATGAGGCGCTGGCCTATTACCCGGAGTCTGTCAGTGATCTGGAGACGATCGGCGGCAATTACGGGGATAGCACCGCGAATGAGGAGAATATCCTGGCCGTCAGCCCGGATGTCATTATCAATACATACGATTGTACAGAGGATGGTCTGGCAGCTACCGTGGCTTCTGCGGATGAGACAGCGGAGGAGTATGGGATTCCGGTTATCTGCCTGAGCCGTGATATCGCGGATTCCGCGGAATGCGCGGCAAATATCGGCCTCTGGTTTGGCGCAGCGCAGCGGGGATATGATGTCTCCGTTTATCTGCAGGGTTTGCTGGACCAGGTGACAGAAGCTGCGGAGGCTGCGGTAGCAGCGGCCGATGTCCCGACCTATTACTATGCAGAGCAGACAGACGGACTGTTTACAGAGGCGGTTGGCTCCATGCATGCGGCAGTGTTTGAATTCTGCGGACTGGAAAACTGCGTGGGGGATGATATTTCCATGTCCGGCATGGGCGGCCTGGAGGAAGTAACTTTGGAACAGGTTGTCCAGTGGGATCCGGAGTATATCTTTGTGTGGATGCAGCCTGCTTACCAGGATATCACCACCTCTGATGAGTGGTCCGGCATCACTGCGGTCCAGAACGGGGACGTGTATCAGATTCCGCTGATGCCTCAGAATTGGTTTGACCGTTCTCCCAACAGCCTGCGGGTGCTGGGATGCCTGTACTGTGCATCGATTGTATATCCGGATTATGTGAACTATGATCTGACAGAGACGGTTTCTGAATATTTCAGCTACATGTACGGGGTGGAACTTACAGAGGAGCAGCTGGCGGCTATTTACTGTGATTAAAAGTTGCAGCTCACAGCGTATCGGTTTCTGAGACAGGATTCTTGTGCTGTGAGGCAGGAAATACTTTTCAAAAGAAGCAGTTTTTCGGGACAGCACAGCGTGCTGCCCGCAGTGAAGGGGATGGGAATTCTCATCCCCTTGCCTGTTGTATGCGCAGTTGTGTGTAAGAAATCTGTTGTGATCATTTGCGGGTATGTTTATAATAGTAAGTATATATGCGCGGTTGTTCGGGATTAATGGTTGTCAGTGAAAAAAGAACAGAGGAGATTTGGAATGCGTTCAGATGTAAAAGATTTGATTTCAAAGGAAGAAGCGTTAAAACGGATGTTTGCAGCGTGGACACCGGAGCGGAAGACGGAAATCGTGCCGCTCAAGGAAGCAGACGGCCGGGTACTGGCTGAGGATCAGTTTGCTAAATATAACCTGCCCGTGGTCAGGGCGTCACAGATGGATGGAATTGCGATGCGGTCCGCCTCTTTTACAAACGGTATGCCGGACACAAGCCAATGGATGCCCGGGCGGGATTATGTGAGGGCGGATACCGGGGATGATTTTCCGGATGATTATGATGCGGTCATTGCCATAGAAAATGTGGAATTTCTGAAAAACGGCGGTATAAGGCTTCCGGAAAAAGTGAATGCATCCCGGGGATTTAACGTAAAGCCGCAGGGGGCGGATGTAAGGAGAGGATCTCTTTTATGCAGCGCAGGGCGGATTCTTCACGCAACAGAAATGGCCGCAATTGCAATGGGAGGAATGGATGCGGTGCCGGTTGTGAAAAAACCGCGTGTTGCTTTTTTGCCTACAGGAAGTGAATTAGTGCCGATGGGGGCGGTGCCGGAGCGAGGGCAGAATTTTGACACGAACAGCGTGATGGTATGTCAGATGCTTCGGGATATGGGAGCGGAACCGGTGCTGCATCCCATTGTGCGGGATGACAGGGTGATTCTCGCCAGTGCTATGGATAAATTGCTGCCGGAGTGTGATATTCTGCTTGTGAACGCGGGCACTTCAAAGGGCGGCGAAGATTATTGCGCCGGGATTTTAGCGGAGAAAGGAAGTTCTCTTTTTCATGGAGTAGCGGCGGTTCCGGGACGCCCGCTCAGCGCAGCTATGGTGGGTGATAAACTGGTTTTGAACCTGGCCGGACCGTCTTTTGCTGCTTTTTATAATATGGATTGGGCAGTGAGGCCGTTGGTTTGCCGTGCGCTCGGTATTCCGGTGCCGGAGCGGGCGCGCGTGAAAGCGATCCTGAAGCGGCCTTTTCAGGTGCCGCCCTTTTTCTCTGCTATGTCAGCCGTCTGCCTGGAGAAAGCGCCGGAAAGCAGCGCGGCTCCTTACTTGGCAGATATCCTGTCTTTGCGCGGTCCCGGAGCTGTCGGCTCGGCGGCAGCCCTGACGGCGGATGCGGTGTATATCTCTGCGTTGGGTGAGAAAAGTCATGGAGCGGGGGAGATTATCGAAGTGGAACTGTTGCGGAGAATGCCTTGAGGATCTTAAATAAGTCAAACATAAATTAGTAAATCGTAATTGACTAAAAGGAGACTGGATGCTACAGTATAAATGTTATTGGATAGAGAAAGCGTGTGCGAAGTACGTAGAGCGGATAGGATAGGAAATCTCTGGCTTCCGTGATCGAACTTATGCACAGTTGCAATCGACTTTTATAGATAATGATGACTGCGTTAGCAGTCATACCCGTTTATTATAGAAACTAATAATAGAAAGAAGGATGAAAACATGAAAGAATCAATCAATGTAACAGGGGCGCCGGCGGCGGTGGGACCTTATGTCCACGCGGTAAAGACGGGGAACCTGGTGTTTACCTCCGGGCAACTTGGATTAATCCCGGCGGACGGAAGCCTTCCGGAGGGCATCGAGGCCCAGACCCGGCAGAGCCTGGAAAATATTAAGACAGTATTGGAGGGATGCGGTTCCGATCTGGATCATGTGGTAAAGACATCCATTTTCCTTGCGGATATTGCAGATTTTGCAAAGGTAAATGAGATTTACGGCGAGTTTTTTACCGGTGAGGTACCGGCGCGGTCCTGCGTGGAGGTGGCCAACCTGCCGAAGGGCGGTCTGATTGAGATTGAGGTTGTGGCGGAAGTCAGATAAAAGTACGATTGCCTGTAATGCATCCGCTGTTCTGGCGAAATGACAGGGCCAATGCAGCAGAGTATTAGGGGAATCAGTCTTTTAAATGAACTCAGGTTCCGATACGGGGTAAGGATAATTATTCAATAAAAGGGCGAAAAGTCTATGAAGGTATTGAAATGGCTATATGAGATGTATATGAATGGGCAGTAACGGATGCTTGTGAGATATTTATTAAGCGGATGCTTTTCAAAATGTCCGGAGGAATGGAATTTCAGAGATGTATGAAATGAATGAGCCGGCATGTCATTTTTTGACATGCCGGCTCGTTTCGGCTCATTTAACGTAATTTGCAGTTTCGTGGATGAAAATGCTATTGGTTATCAGCTTTTTATACGCAGGCGCTTTGCTCTGTTGTAATTCTTATTTCGCAATATCCACGCCTGCCAGATATCCGCTCCGGGTGGCCTGGTCTACCTTGCCCGGTTTGATGGCGTCGCCTACAGTGAATACTTCCGCTCCGATTTCCTTTGCAGCAGCTTCCAGTGCGGAGGAGTCGACGGTCCGCATGCCCAGCGCGTAGAGCACGGTATCCGCTTCCAGCGTCTGCACGCCGTCCGCGTTTTCTACGGTGACGCTGTCCGGCTTAATCTCCAGACATTTCGTCTTCGGCATAGATTTCATGCCGGTTTTTTCCATCTCCCATACAAGCGCTTCGCGGTACATACCGAAGGACTCGTTTGCCACGCGGTCGAGCATCTCCACGACGGTCACTTCATGGTCTGTCTTCTGCAGGTAGAGTCCGGCTTCGCAGCCGACCAGGCCGCCGCCGATCATCACGACTTTCTTGCCGCAGTCGATGGTCTGGTCATAGATGGCCATGGCCTGATGCGCATTTTCGATGCCTTTTACAGGAGGGCGGGAAGGCGTGCTTCCGGTTGCCAGGATGACGGCGTCGGGTGCGGTATTCTTAATGTATTCCGGCGTCACTTCCGTGTTCAGTTTCACCGTGATATCCCGGCGCTCCACCTCGCGGATCAGCAGGTTTTTGAAATTCCGAAGATCCGGTTTGTCGATATCGACATCTGTGAAGTAAAGCAGGTCGCCAAGCTTGTCGGATTTCTCCGCGATGGTCACTTTGTGGCCGCGGTCTGCCGCTGTGATAGCGGTCTGCAGTCCAGCTGCGCCGCCGCCGATCACCAGCACATTTGCGGATTTTTTCGGATCCGGAAGTGCATCCGGGTCAAACGGCAGATGCGCGAGCGGGTTGATCGTGCAGTGTCCGACGTAGAGCGCCAGTTCTTCGCTGGTAAACGGCAGGTCGTCGTAGCCCTCCTCCGGGGAACCGGGGAAGCATTTGTAGCAGCGCAGGCACCGGCGGATGCGGTCTTCTTCGCCGTTCATACATTTTCTGGTAAACTCCGGGTCGGCCAGCATCTGGCGTCCCAGGATGACAAAATCAATTTTTCCGCTGGCGATGGCTTCCTCGCACATTTCCGGGGAGTTGATGCCGCCCACAGCGCCGACCGGCAGGCTGGTGTAGGACTTTACAATGGAGGCGGGTTCGATGTTCAGTCCGTGCGGGTGGAACATGCTGCTCTCGGTGCCGGATTTTACGGATTCCTCATAGATGCCGCAGGTGACATGGACGGAAGTGATGTATTCCTCCACCGATTTTACAAATTCACCGGTCTCCTCCGGGGTGATGCCGCCGGGTTGGTGGTCGGTGCCGTCAATGCGCAGCTCGATCAGGAAATCATCGCCTACCGCTTCGCGGATGGTTTTTAAAATCTGTTTCGGGAATCTGCCGCGGTTTACCAGGGAGCCGCCGTATTCATCGGTTCTGGTGTTCATCAGCGGGGAGAGGAACTGGGTGAAGATAAACCCGTGTCCGCCGTGGATTAAAACACCGTCAAAACCGGCTTTTTTCATGTAGATAGCTGCTGTGGCAAAATCGTTGGCGATGCGGTCCATATCGTCTTTGGTCATCGGGCGGGCCTTGATACCGGCGATGTTCACGGTTTCCACGGGACCGATGCATTCCTCCTCCGGGCGATACGGCACTTTTTCCTTGCCGCAGTGAACCAGCTCAGCCAAAGCGATGGCGCCGTGTCTCTTGATGCGCTTTGCGTACTCGGCTACGGCGTTGAAGGTCTCCATGTCCTCTTCCGGTTTTGCAAAGTCAAAGGGGCGGAATCCCGGGATACGTACGGCGTCGACAAAGTTGACGTCCGTCTCTCCGACGATGACGCAGGCGTTACCGCCGCGAGCCGGTCCCTCCAGCTTCCGATAGGAAAATTCGCGGGCGTCCGGGTTCTGCACGATCAGGCCGAAAGCCATGGGCGCGCTGACGATGCGGTTGCGATAGACTTTGTTTCCCACTTTCATGGGGCTGAGTAAATGCTCAAATTTCATAGTGTCGTACCTCCTCAAATTGTTATTTAAAATTGTAACACGGACGGGAAAAAATGAGAAATTATGCATTTTTACATCAGGTATAAAAATTTTTTATGACAGACTGGAGGCTGTTTACAGGATGAAAATAAGTTTTGATTTTAGATAAATGGAATAATAATTTATTGACAATAAATGAAAATACATTGACGTTGCAATGATGTTGCATTATATTAGCATAAAGGAGGTGCATATATATGGCAAGCACAATTCAACTCAGAGTAGATGATGATTTAAAGAGAAAATCTGACAGGCTGTTTAAGGAATTAGGAACGGATACAACGTCTGCAATCAGAATTTTTTTGACACAGGCTGTGGCAAATAATGGATTCCCCTTTGAGATTAAAAGAAATCCGGCGGAGGTGAATCCGTATATAGCAATGTCTGAAGATGAAATCCTGGAGAGGTTAAGTGTGGCGAGAGAACATAGTGCGCAGGGACAACAGAGAGAGGCAAAAACCGTAATTTCTGATATGAGGTTAAAGCAATGAACACTGCCCAACTGAATTATTTCCTCTCGGCGGCGAAGCACCTGAGTTTTTCAGAGGCGGCCAAGGAGTTTTACATGACGCAGCCCGCCATCAGTCATCAGATCTCCGATCTGGAGAAGGAACTGGGGGCGAAGCTTTTCTCCCGTACTTCCAGAGGAGTGGTGCTGACAAAGGCCGGTGAGCTTTTCCTGGAGGATGCCAAGCGGATGCTGGACATGGAATCTGTGAGCCGGGAACGTCTGCGCACGCTGGATACTTCCGGGACGATGCGGCTGTCTGTCGCCTATCTGGCCAGTCCCTGCAAGTATTTTCTGCCGGAGGTGATCGCCCGGTTTCACCGCGAGTATCCGCAGGTGGAGATTTCGCTGCACCGGCTGGATGCGCTCGGTGTGTTGTCCGCGATCGAGGAGGATCAGTTTGACATCTATTTTTCTCTGATGGAAGATCTGGCGCACAGGAAAAATTATAACACGCGGAAGATTCATGAGGATCATTATTGCCTGGTCTGCCGCACGGATCACCCGTGCCTGCAGAATTTTAAGATTGATTATGACAAGATTGCTACGGAGCCGTTTCTGATGTTCGATCCGAATAGAGCGGCTTATATGAGCCGGCAGATTAACCAGGTGTGCCGCGATCTGAATTTTATCCCGCGTGTGGTTCATACCTATGATTCCATGGAGGAAATCCTGTTTGCCGTCGAGTCCGGGCTGGGGATTACGATACTGCCGTATAAGATCAAGGATTATGTAAAAGCTTCGCTGGCGTACAGTCCGCTGGACAGCAGCAGCACCGCCTGCGGCATCGGCGCTGCGTGGAAGAAGGAAAATCCCGATCCGGCCGTTGGTTGGTTTGTGTCGGAGCTGAACCGGTATCTGATACAGATGTCGTCAGAGCAAGAGCATAATGTGTTTTTAGGGCAGGATATGATAATGATGAAACACAGGACATTGGAAGAGCGGGCTGCGGAGTATAACGGAAAGATGAATCTTGGTGATGAGCTTCTTTGGGAATAACCGGCTCAGAGCGATAAAAGCGGATACTCATAGATATTGTATTGGAAAGAGAGGAAAATGTGATGGAT
>JAJQAD010000153.1 GCA_021204005.1 Clostridiales bacterium | reverse complement strand
TCAAGGCTTGGAGCGATTTTCTAACTGTACCAACTGTCAAAGACAGGATTATATAATCTTCTCCCCGGATAAGCAATTATTTTTTATGATTTTATTTGCGAATGCATCTGCCTTCGTTTCATCCTCTTCAGAAACACCTGTAGTTTTATCAATATGACCAAATAAAATATGTGCCAGCTCATGAAAGAAGCAAAACCAGAAATCATTTTTGTCTTCCTCATAATCCGCCAGACCCATGATCACTTTTTTGCCATCTCGAAAAGATATCCCCCTCAAAGAAGAATTCCCTAACAACGGCAGGAAAATAAGAATGACACCATGTGTCGCAAGCCGCTCTGTCAGCATCTGGCCAAAATCCCCCGTTTTCTGTTCTCTTAACAAACAAATCTCCGGCAACAAATCATCATATATTCCCTGAATATCCAAAATGCCAAACGTTCTACACCGCGCTTCCAGTCTCGCTTTCTGAGCCCACGCCAACAATGTATATCTGTCAGCTTCCGTCGTCATACGGGTATGACATGCAACCGGGTTCACCGTCGAATCCTGCAGGAACTCCAAGCGAACCAGTTCAAAATATTTTCTTAAATGAAGCACCCGTTCCTGCAAGTCATCTGTTTTCGGAACCCAACCGTTTTCCACCATTTTTTCATATGGAAATTTTTCAGCAATCTCCATATCAGCATTCATCTCATTTTCTGCCTCCGCACGAAGTAATTTTTCCCTGTAAATTGATTCCAGGTTACACCAGAACCCTGCCGGAATCCCCAACACTGTTTCCAGACGAACCGCCATATCTGTCGTCAGAAGCACATTTCCATTAATCAGCCTGCTGATATGTTTTTCCGACATATCCATGCGAACCGCAAATTCTTTCTGACTCATCTGTCTGTCCGCCAGCTGTTCCTTTATCGTCGCCCCCGGCGGTGTTGCGATTACACTTCGACTTTTTACCATGACACATCCCTCCAAATCTCCTAATGATAATCGTAACTGTTCAGTGCCTTCACAGTTACGAGGAAAAGTCCATTAGAAATCGCTGCGCGATGGGACTTTTCCTTGTGTAATTTACGTCATCAGACGCACTTCGCAGCAAGTGCGAAGTACTGTCCTTAATAACTAATGATAATCTACAATTTCCAGAATAAAAGCAATCTGAACTTCATCCCCCTGTTTTTCAAAGACCAATCGATATGGATGAACCAGATCCAGGGCATATTGCTCTTTCCGACTGCCTTTTAAAGCATGGCATCTGCCAATGCGAAACTGTACCATCATTTCTACCGTCTCAGCAGCCGTAAGCTCATCGATACGCTGGTGGATTTTCTCAGCCATCCGCGCACCATGCCTTTTCTCAGCCTCAGACGCATTGGTGCATATCCGCTCAATTTTTTTATTCTTATATGTAACCCTCAATAATTTCCTCCTCATTTTTACCTTGGAGGTAAATTTATATTAGCATCAATACTATAATAAGTCAACGCGAAATTAACCTCAACGGTAAATTATCTTTGATGTTTGCAAGTCTTTTACCCGGTAATAATCTGAACACAGATGAAAATTCTTAATGAAACGAAAAGATAAACCACTGGATCGCTAGATTATTGATGATTATTATACTACACCTCTCTGGAAAAGAATTTAAAATTTTCATAAAATACTATTGACTCCCTTCTGTAAATAGTGTATATATAACATATAAACAGTCAGTTTTCAGATAAGGACGGTCATCATGAAGATATTACAAAATACCGATGTTCCGATCTATCGCCAGATCGCGGATCAGTTTAAAAACGACATCCTGTCCGGGAAGATTCCACAGGGCGAATACCTTCCTTCCATACGGAGCCTGGCAAAGGAGCTGCGGATCAGCGTTATCACCACCATGAAAGCCTATGAGCAGCTGGAAGTGGAGGGATTAGTCACAGCCGTGCAGGGCAAAGGCTTTTATGTCAATGCACAGGACAGCCAGATGCTGCGGGAGCAACACCTGAGGAGGGTGGAAGCTGCACTGACAGAGGCCATCGCAGCGGCAAAGATTGCGGGGATGAGTGATGCAGAGCTTACAGAGACATTGCAGACCCTGCTTCAAATGGAAGAGAATGACTAAACTACCAGAAACATTTTACTGTGAAAGTGTCGTGAATAGACAGACAGATGGGCATGGCCCAGGCCACCTTCTCTTGCCGCTCTGCGGCAATTCACCTTGTGCTCGGCATGACCAGATGTCTGAATATTCGACGACCAAGCCGGTATGAGCAAGCAGGGCGATTAGCCCGAATTGCGATAATGCTCTCCCTTAATGAGCATGAAATGCGAATTTAGTGAGAGCTTATGCAAAGCTATACAGCGACGATTGTGAGAGCTCGCAGAGCGGATAAGTAAGATAGGAAATCTCTGATTTCCGTAATCGAACTTATGCAAAGCTGCAATCGACTTTCATAGATAATGATGACTGCGTAGCAGTCATGTCCGTTTAGAATCATACAAAAATAAATCTTTCTGAATCCATAAGGAAACACTGTAAATAATCGAGGGGAGATTATGAAATGAAAAATGTAAACTACGTGATAGAATGCGAAAACCTCCGGAAGAATTTCCGAAAATTCGCCCTGGACATCCCCGAATTAAAAATTCCCCGGGGATTTGCCACGGCGCTCATCGGAGAGAACGGAGCAGGCAAAACCACACTGCTAAACATCCTCTCCGGCATCCGTCTGGATTACAAGGGGAAAATCTGCTACTTCGGACAATATTCCGATAAAGACCGGGAAGATAACCCCATTGTCAAAGAACAGATCGGCTACACCGGCCCCGGTTCCTATTATCTTCCCCACTGGAAGATCAATCAGGTTTTCCGGATCAACGAGTTGCTTTTTGACAGTTTTCACCCGGATCGGTTTGAGCGCTGGTGCCGGGAACTGGCCATCGCTTCGGTCAAATCCGGCAAACGTGTCAGCGCCCTCTCCGACGGCAACCGCATGAAACTGATTATCGCCGGGGTTCTCGCCAGAGATACCAGCCTGCTGATCATGGATGAACCTGCTTCGCCGCTGGATCCGCTGATGCGGGCGCGCCTCTGCGAGATTATCCGCGATTATCTGGCGGAGGATGAAGGAAACCGCAGCGTCTTCTTTTCCACACACAATATTTCTGACATGGAGAATGTCACCGACTATGCCATCATCATGGCAAACGGACAGATCGTGGAGACCGGGTTTGTGGAGGATCTGAAAGAAAAATATCTGCTCGTGAAAGGCGAAGCGGAGGATGTGCCGGGAATCCGGTCGGCACTGTTTTCCATGACATCCGGTCACTATGGATTTGAAGGCATCTGCCTGGCAGAGAATCTGGACGCACTGACGGGATATCACGTGAGCGTGGAGACACCGACACTTTCCCAAATCAGTGTCGCTGTCATGCAGCAATACAGCGCAATGGCGCACCAGTCATAGCTTCTGTTTTATGATTATGCGCATCATCTCCACACTCTCCCGGATTCTCATGTCAGTGCATCATCAGGAGGCATTATGAAAAAAATAACACAAAGCTACCTTGCTTTTACCTCAATCGCATACCGCGTCCTCGCGCTCATCATTTTTCCTCTGGGAATCGTCGTGCTGCAGGTTGCGATGAAACCGTTCCTGTCCGATCCGGGCTACGCAGATTATTATCTGCCAATATGGCTGTGCTGGATTCCTGTCTTTCTTCTGGAATTTCTCGCTGACCGCTGGCTATTCGGCGGCATCTGCGGAAAGGACGTTTGTTTCCCGGCCTGCCTGCAGACATCCTCCCGGGGTCTGCAATTCATGCGGAACAGTTTTGTCGGGGATCTGCTCCGGCGTCTGATATGGCTGCTGATCTATGCATGCGTTTCCTATGCGCTGACCGGAAAAATCGGATTGTTTTCCGCCGAACTGATTGCCTACATCTGTATTACAGCATTGTTGAATCTGATTCGGCACATCCAATCCAATGTGAATAGCCTCAATATCACCTGGATCGCAGTGTCGCTCTGCTCCGGCTTTACGGCCACCTTTTATGTCCTGACAGACACGACTCCTGCCGCACGGCGAAGCCTCCCCGTACTGGCTACCATCGCTGTTTTTGTCAGTGCGCTGACACTGCGGCATATGATGTCCCGCGTGGAAGGCAGTTATTCTGACGCAGAGCTATGAACAGAGCCCGCAATTAAAACATTGGCAAACGCTGCACAGCACATAGCGACCTGCAGATACCATAAGATACTCTTTAACTCGGGGATAATAATACAGAAAACAATAAACAGAAAAACAATCTTCTCTGATAGTTTCGCAAAACATATAACCAATAAAAAAGCAGAAAGGAAGCGGGTGCCAGCATACAAACAGGCTCCCCACAAAAAGAGTTATGAAAAACAACTGGGAAAAAATCGCAGAGCTTACAACATACGGAATTCAATTCAAAAGACAGCTTACCAATACAGTTATTTTTCTGGTTCTCGGCCTGCTGTTTCAGGCTCTTAATATGTATCCCTTTGCATTCTCCGATATTCAGACAGGCGATCCCTTTGAGTTCTACCTGCCGCAATTAACCAGCGTTGTCATCCTCACCAGCGCTGCAGCGATGGTGCCGCAGATACTTCTGTCGCTGAATTATTCTCATCTTGTCCGGACCTCACCGTCCGGGAAAAAACTGCAGACCGGCATCTTCTGCCGCTTACTTTGCGTTTTTTCGCTGGTTTTCCTCACTCTCAGATTAATCCTGTGCCTTGCCTTTACAGCAATTGCTCCTGTCAGCACCGTCACCATGATGCAGAGTTTTCTGCTCTCCGGGATTATGGCAGCGCTATTAATCATCTTCTGGCCATTCACCTATAAATACTATGTCGTATCCATCATCGCTATTGGCTGTATTGCGTTCTTCTTTATAAAGAATTCATTTACTCTCAGTGACCCGGCCAAAGACCGCCTCTTTGCCTCCATCCATCTGCCAGCCTCACCCGCAATCTGTATCGTAATCGCCTATGCCGCTGTTATCGCCGCATCCGGAGTCAGCCTCCTGATCGCAAAAGCATTGTATAAAAAACCGCTCTCGAAACACATCTATACCGTTATGATGAATCAGAAGCTGTAATTTTTGCGAGGCATTTCGGTTCATTACTTTGCTGTAAAATAAATCACCTGATACCTGCTGGCAACCTCCTCCAGCAGCCGCATCCCGCCCGCCGTCTTCTCCGCATCCAGGTTTACAAAAGGATCATCCAGAACCAGGAAAGGCCGCTCTGTCTGATACATGGCATCCACCAGTGCCAGACGCAGGCATAATCCGATCAGATCCTGATAGCCCCGGCTGAGGTAAGCGGTTTCCCGCTGCATCCCCTCTTCCTCCACGGTAATCTGTGTGTTCGCGTCCATATGATACCGGTCCGCCGCAGTGCCGGATGTCCCGACAATCACCTGGTAGTATCGGGAAAAACTATGCATCAACGGCTCCATATAACGCGCCGTCAGGGTCTCTTTTGCTTTCGTCAGATACTCCTGAGCCTTCTGGACCTGACGATACTGCTGCCGCAGCGCCTTTACTTCCTCCTGCTCCCCGGTCAGCAATTCTTTTGTCTCCATCCAGTTGTCATACTTTTCCCGAAGGGAATCCAGTTGTGTGCCATAAATATCCAACTGCTTTCTGACGGAATCCGCTTCCCGCTCCAGTTCCTGCTGCTGCCGGTTTAATTCTTCCAGAGCAGGAAGGGGCTTCTCCGCCTCGTTCACTGTCAGCAGGGTCTTCTCATTCTGCGCCTCAAACTCCCGCTTTTTTAACCGGGCTGCTTCCATCTCCTGCTTTGCATGCTGCCACCGGATTCTCTGCTGCCAGATCAGCTGCAGCTGCTCACGGGGGTTCTCCGGATACGGAAACGCCAGCTTCTGAAAAGCCAACGCCAGCTCTGACCGTTTTTTCTCATACTGTTCACGGTATATCTGACAATCCTTATTCTTCTTTTCCAGAGATTCCAACTGCTTCTGTCTCTGCGCACGCTCCTCCGCAAGGCGTTTGGCCTCCCACCTCCGGCGCTCTTCCTCTGCCGCTCTGCGTTGCTCTTCCTCCCATCTGCGGCGCTCTTCCTCTGCCTGCCGGGCACGTCTTCGGGTCTCCTCGCGGTGGAACTGCTCTTCCCGTCTGATCTGCTCCTCTCTGGCACGATGCTGCCCTGTGATTACCCCGGCAATCAGCAGCAGAACACCCACTGCTGCCAGAATTACAGCTAAAATCAGAAAAACCCGGTCGGAATTCCCATTTAAAAACAAAAAGGCGATACCGGCAATCAGGAACAACGCGCCGGCGGCAATCTGTCCGTAATTTCCTCTATTAGCAGCAAAGCCGGTGACTGTCTCAGAATCTGTATCATTCTGCAAAGATTGAGTCTTTGTCACAGTGTCTGTTTCATTCCGCTGGGGTTGAAACTTTGTCACGGTCCCCGTTTCATTCCGCTGAGATTGAGACTTTGCCACGGTCCCAGTTTCATTCCACAGGGACTGCGACTTTGCCACGGTCCCTGTTTCATTCCGCTGGGATTGAAACTTTGCCACAGAGTCTGCTTCGTCTTCCATCTCTTCCCCATATGGGCTTCGGGTTTCACTCGATTCCCGCTCCTGCTCCGCTCTCAGCTCCCGAATCTGCTCCTGCTCTTCCTCCGTCAAACGGCAGATCCGTGCGCCCTCAGCCGCCCGATCCATCCCGTCGCATACCGCCAGATAAAAACGCAGTTCCTCTTCCGTTGGAATCTCTCCCGGGAAGACAGCTCCCGCTTGCCGATATGCCGCTTCTTTTTCCTCACAATCCGCGCAGAGCTGGTCGTAAGCCACCCGCTTTGTCTGAAAATCCCGGGCGCGGCTCGCCTGACGCTGCAGGGCAAAAATCTCCTCCTGCTGCGCACGCAGATTCTCCAGGCGTTCCCGCTCCTGCCCGGCCAGACCCTCATATTGCTGAATCGTCTCCTCCAGGGAAGCATTCTGCGACACCTCCGTCTGCAGCTTCGTCACACGCTCATTCTTCCGATAGATTTCTCCTGTTTTTCTCCTCGGATTCAATCGGTTTAAGACCTCCTGCAGAGCACCGGCAGCTTTCTCATAGCAATCCAGGTCATTCATATTGTCCGTGATATTCCCCAAACGGGCATTGATACCGTCCGTTGTGCCGGTCACGCAGTCATTCTGTCCGATAAACACCGTCCGTTGAAATGACTCGCTGTTGATCAGAAACAGCTCTTCCCCGAGATTTTCCGAAAATTCCGTGCTGATTAAATTTGTCTGCGCATCGCGGAGTTCAAAGCTGTCATTTATTTTTTTATCCGCAAAAATACGCGTCACCGTGTAAACAGATCCCCCCGTCTCGAAAGTCAGTGACCCGCCGTATCCTCCGCCCTGCCAGGGCAGAAAACGTTTCCGCTCATTCTCAATATTTTTCCGTTTGTTTTCCCCCTCAAAGCCGAAAAACATCACCCGGATAAAAGCTGCCAGCGTGCTCTTTCCCCAGCCGTTCTGCTCACGAATGACATGGCAGCCGCGATCAAACTCCAGATTTACATCGTGCAGTCTGCCGAAATTCTCGATATGACATCGGATCAGTCGCATCCCAGCACCTCCTCCCCGGCAATCGCCCGCAGGCCGCAGCGGATGACCGCAGCCCGCTTTTCCTCCGAAAGCTCCTCCGCCGCCATCACTGTGCGGACAAACTCTCCTTTCAAAGACTCGTCCAGCAAAAACCGGTTCGTGTCTACCCGCAGCTTCGTCTCATCTGATATCTTCACAAAATAGTAATCGGGCTCCAGAGCTTTCCGAAGATACTCCAGATCAATCTGCGCCGCTTCCACATCCAATTCCCCGGTCAGGATGATTTTTATCAGATCCCTGCCTGTTATAACACATTGTCCGGGCAAAGCTTCACTGTTATATTCTAAACTAACTGTTTCTCTTGATTCTCCCAATATGCGATCTGGATGTGCCGGAATTGATTCACCCGGACTTCCCTGTCTTTCTAACATGGAATGCCCAAATGTCTTTCCCCCAGACATCTGTCCCTCTTGCAAAGCTTTCTCCGTCTGCCCGCATAACGCTTCTTTTACACGCTCCAGCATCTCCGTCGTCTGCCCGCACCCGCTGACATCCACCGGCACCTCCCAGAGCCGCCGCCAGGCAAAGGGCACAAACTCTCGCGTGGCGGTTCCGGCCTCCTCGTCCACATCCAGCAGGACAAAACCGTGCTCGCCGCACTCGTCGAAACCGCGCCCCTCCAGGCATCCCGGATAACACCAGGCGCCGCGGGCATCCACCTTTCCTTCCTTATAAGCGTGCACATGCCCCAGCGCCAGATAATCAATCCCCTTATGTTTCAGTTCCCTAAGGCGGATGATCTGTGCCTTATCCCGCGCCCCGGTCTTCGTCTCCTGTCCGTGGAGCATGACAATATTAAAAGCCTCCGGCCGCAGCACAAGAGAATGAAACGCGCTCCCCGCGTTCTCCTCCGAAAGTTCCAGCCCGGAGACCACAATCCGCTCCCCCAGCGGGTAAGAAGTCCACTCCGTGCCGAACGCCTTAAAATTTTCCGGCAGAGTCTCCCGTTCCTCCAGAAAATGCTCCGTATCATGGTTCCCTTTTAAATAGAAAAAAGTAATCTCACTGTGGCTGCACACCGCATCCCAGACCGCATGGCGGGCAGTAGCGGAAATCTGTCTCGTGTCAAACAGATCTCCCGCAATAAGAATCGCCGACACCGCATGCTCTGCAGCGTAGTCGACCATCCGCTGAAAGGTCAGCAGCAGCTCCTTTTTCCGTTCTCTCGCTTTTTCTTTGCTTAAATTTGACCGCATCCCGGAATCCAGGTGCAGATCCGCACAGTGAATCAATCGCATCTTTTCTCTCTCCCCGGCTCAAAATTCACATGGGAAAAATATGTCTCCAGATTCCCATTCACAACCAGTTCCCGCGGAAAGCGCTCCTCCTCCAGAAGTTCAAAAGCCCGCCTATGCTCTCCCACCAGAAAGTCGGCGTGTGCATCAGAATTAACGATGACCGGTGTCTCATACTTACGGCACCAGTACAACATTTCCTTATAATTTTCCCTGGCATTCAGGCGGAATGTGGTAGGCACCAGAGAACTGCTGTTGACCTCCAGCAGCTTGTGATAGGCTTTTGCACTCTCAGCCAGCCGCTTATAATCCACCGGAAAACGGCCGTCGTCCGGATGTCCAATGATATTGATATAGGGCTTCCTCATAACATTCAGATAGGCTTCCGTATGCGCCTCAGCGTCCGTCTCGTGGTAGCAGGGCGGATGAATGCTGGCAATGGTCACATCCAGCATTTTATAATCATCCTCTTCCAGGTCAACGTCCCCGTTCCGGTTCAGAATATTAAGCTCGACGCCGAACAGCGTCCACAGCTGCCCTCTTTTTCTGGGCAGGATTTTCAAATTGTTAAAATATCCGGCATAACAGGTTCCCGGCATATCCGGCGCGTGCTCTGTCAGCGCCAGAAGCGCAAGACCTTTCTGCTGCGCCGCCGCAACCATCTCATTGATCGTATTGTAGGCATGGCCGCTGACCAGGGTATGTGTGTGCGAATCCAGTAAATCAATCATAATAACACCATGAGTCCTTCCATAGTCCTGATAAATTCCGCTGCCATAAAGTATAGCAAAATTTTCTTTCTTCCTCAACATTCAAATAATATCCACCCTCGGTACTGATTGACGAAACCCTATATTAGCCGTAACTCATGCCTTATATCAAAACGAGTGTATATCGCGCTAAAATCATTATAATATATAAAAA
>JAJQAD010000107.1 GCA_021204005.1 Clostridiales bacterium | reverse complement strand
CAGCTGTGTTGTCCGCACCCCGCGCGGCGAGTATGAGGCAAAAGTCGCCTCCTACTCGATTGACGAATGCAAAGACGAATGTAATTCAAAAATATCCCCCGCGGAGGCTTGTTTCCCCGTTCTCCTTCCCTCATAATATAATGATACCAGGATCAGGCACGAAACAATCCGTGGGTATTATCATACTGCAACAGCTTTTGCCCCTGACATGATCAATCTTTTTTATATGGAGGAACTCACTATGCATATGGCAGACGCTCTGGTCGCCCCCGCAGTCGCAGGCACGATGTACGCCTGTTCCGCAGCGGCGGCCGCTGTTTCAATAAAAAAAGTAAGACTGGAAAACAATCCGAAAAAAATCCCGCTGATGGGCGTGATGGGCGCTTTGGTCTTCGCGACACAGATGATCAACTTTACCATCCCCGGAACAGGCTCCAGCGGCCATCTCTGCGGCGGCATGCTGCTCTCCGCGCTCTTAGGACCTTACGCCGGATTTCTGACTATGATCGGCGTCCTGCTGATTCAATGTCTTTTCTTCGCGGATGGAGGACTGCTGGCACTCGGCTGCAATATCTGGAATATGGCGTTTTACGGCTGTTTCATCGGCGCCCTGCTGATCTGGCGTCCCATGATGAAGCGCTGCATTTCCAGAAAACGGATTATGACCGCCTCAATTCTCGGCTGTGTGCTGACGCTGCAGCTCGGCGCCTTAAGCGTGACGATTGAGACGCTGGCTTCCGGCGTGACAGAGCTCCCGTTTGCCGTCTTTGTCGCCACCATGCAGCCCATTCACCTGGCCATCGGTCTGGTGGAAGGCCTGATCACAGCGGCGGTGCTGGTCTTCGTCTACGACGCGCGCCCGGAGCTGCTCTACGGTACAGAGCAGGCCATCGCAGACAGCGGTCGGACCGGCCGTTTCACCTTTAAGAAAACACTTGCCATTCTTGGCGTATCCGCTCTGGTCATCGGCGGCGCGCTATCCCTGGCAGCCTCCTCCTACCCGGACGGTCTGGAGTGGTCCATGGAGCAGGTCGCCGGAACAACAGAACTGGAGGCGGATGGCGAGGTCTACGATGCGGCAGCCTCCGCGCAGGAAACCACCTCCATCCTCCCGGATTATACCTTCCGGGATTCGGAAGCAGCCTCCGGGACGGCAGTCTCCGGAATTGTGGGATGCCTGATTGTGCTCGGTGTCTGCGTTGGTTCCTGTTACCTCTTCCGGTTTTTCCGCAAAAAGAAGACGGCATGAACATACAAAAATGATTGCCGGACCGGCACCTTCATTTATAGTGTTCGAGAGAAGAATACCGTACAAAAAAGAGCTGCAAAAATAAAAGAAAAGAACAGGCGATATGAGCAAAATAGGAAACGCCACCCATGAAATTTATCAGATGGATACTCTCGCTGCCAGAGACCAGTGGACGAACCGGATTCACCCGCTGGTTAAACTGGTTCTGACCGTAATCTATATCGCGGCAGTGGTATCTTTTTCCAAATATGATATCATCGGCCTGGCCGGTATGGCAGTCTACCTGATTGCCGGATTCCTGCTGGCGGAATTGTCATTCAGAAACTGCCTGCGCCGCCTCCGGATCGTGCTGCCTCTGGTCTGCATCGTCGGCTTAGCCAACCCGTTTCTGGACCGGACGCCGGTATACCTGGGAGCCATGCAGATCAATGCCGGTGTCATCTCCATGATCACCCTGATGATGAAAGGGATTTTTGCCGTCCTGGCATCTTACCTTCTCATCGCCACGACTTCCATCGAAAAAATCTGCTATGCCCTCCGTCTTCTCCGCATTCCAAAGATACTGGTCACGCAGATTCTTTTAACCTACCGCTATATTACTGTTCTGCTGAATGAGGTTGGTCGCATGACCCAGGCCTACGCCCTGCGCGCACCCGGTCAGAAGGGCATCCACATCAAAGCCTGGGGTTCTCTGGTTGGACTGCTCCTGCTGCGAAGCATCGACCGGGCCACCGAGCTTTACGAAAGCATGACTCTGCGCGGTTACTCCGGCGACTACCTGTATCTCGCAGGGAAAAACCGGCTTCGGTGGCAGGATGTCTGCTATCTGGCGGTCTGGCTGGCGGTTATTATCCTCTGCCGGAGATTTCCAATTATCCTGTTAATTGGAAACTGGTTTGCTTAACTCTATCCCAAACCGACAGCTCTCGGGAGCTGCTATGGCTTATCCTATAGGCGTTAGCCCATTGTATTTCTGCGAAATGACAGACTTTCTATTGTTAGCCAGGTATCTTTTTCATAAACAGTATGGACCGTAATATAAAACAGGAAAGGCACTACCATGGATTCAGCACAGATTAATTTAAACCAGGTCTCCTTCGCCTATGAAAAAGACCGCAATATTCTGAAAAACATCAGTTTTCACGCCGATGCGCACGACTCCATCGGCCTCGTAGGCGCAAACGGCGCAGGAAAATCAACACTCCTGAAGCTGCTTGTGGGATTAAATTTAGGTTTCACCGGAGAAATCCGCGTGGGCGGTCTGCCCGTAAAAAAAGAAAATCTCCCCAAAATAAGGGAGAATATCGGTTATGTCTTCCAGGACTCCGAGAGCCAGCTTTTCATGTCCACCGTCTACGAGGACGTGGCTTTTGCTCCGCGCAATTATGGCTTGCCGGAGGATGAGGTGGAACAGCGGGTATCCCATGCCCTGGAACTGGTCGGTATCACACATCTTAAGGACAAGCAGATTTACAAGATGTCCGGCGGCGAAAAAAAACTGGCTTCCATCGCCACCATCCTCTCCATGACCCCGGACATCATCCTGATGGACGAACCCTCCATCGCCCTGGATCCCAGAAACCGTCGGAACCTGATCCGCATCCTGAATTCCTTTGATCAGCTGAAAATCATCGCCTCCCACGATCTGGATATGATTCTGGATACCTGTGAGCGCACTATCCTCATCGACAATGGGGAAATCATCTGCGACGGGAACACCCGCGACATTCTCTCAGACCGGAAGCTGCTGGAAAGTCATGGTCTGGAGCTGCCGCTGTGCATGGGGCATGCCTGCCGGAATTTCTAACTGATATGCCCTCTTCCACAATACGCTTCCAATCCCTACCGTGAGCTGACCATCTATAACATCTCTATTCCTGCAACGCAGTAAAAATTCCATAAAATTTGTGAAATTTTTGTGAAAATTTATGCTAGTCATCCGCAGTTTATCTTGGTACAATTAGCCCATCTAACTGTTCGTCATCATCGTTGTACCTAATCAGTTTTTCGATCTGGCGGAACAGTTAAGAGCATCACTTCAGAAAAGGAGATATAAGGTTATGGAGAAACTATTCAAACTGAAGCAGAACGGCACGACCGTCCGGACGGAACTGGTCGCCGGTCTGACCACATTCATGACGATGGCGTACATCCTCGCCCTGAACCCGAATCTGCTGACCAACTTCGGTGCAGACGGCGGTTCCGTACTGTGGAACGGCGTCTTCCTGGCGACCTGTATCGCATCAGCGATCGGTATGTTTGTCATGGCATTTCTGGCAAACAAGCCTTTCGGTCTGGCGCCCGGCATGGGCTTAAACAGCTTTTTCGCCGTTGTCGTCGCAAACATCGTCAGCATCACAGGCATGACCTACCTGGAATCTTTCCAGGCAGCGCTGGGCATTATCCTCATCGAGGGTATCGTCTTTGTGGTTCTGTCCATTTTTAACATCCGGGAAAAAATCGTGCAGGCAATTCCCCTGGGCATCCGCCTCGGCATCTCGCCCGCCATCGGACTGATGCTGATGAACATCGGTCTCGGCTCCAACGTCGGCGTGTATTCTTCCGAGGGAGGTCCCTACTATGTCATGCGTGATTTCTTCGGCTCACTGACCGCGGGTCTGGCAAAATCCACCATGGGCGACGGGTATCCCACCATGGTGCTCACCGTAATCACCATGTTTGTCGGCCTGTTTATCATCATTATCCTGGATCACCACCATGTCAAGGGTTCCGTGATCCTCGGTATGCTCTGCGCCTGCGTGGTATACTGGATCGGCGAGGCGACCGTCCTCGGCACCGCTCCGTTTGCCAGCCTGAAGACGGCTTCATTCGTCCCCGCCTTTTCTGACATGGCGCAGACCACGCTGTTCCACCTGAACTTCAAAGGTCTGGTACAGGTCGGCTGGTTTACGATGATCACACTGGTCATCACCTTCTGCATCATCGATATGTTTGACACCATCGGCACGCTGGTAGGTACCGCGTCCAAGGCAAACATGCTGGATGAGGACGGCAACATGCCGCAGATGAGAGAAGCGCTGACCGCAGACGCTGTCGGTACCATCGCCGGTTCCCTGACCGGTACATCCACCGTTACCACATTCGTAGAATCCGCTTCCGGCGTGGAGGCAGGCGGCCGCACCGGCCTGACAGCCCTCACCACCGGCATCCTCTTTTTAGCCAGCATCTTCATCGCTCCCATCGCGGCGATCATTCCGGCGGCGGCTACCTCCTCCGCTCTGATCTACGTAGGAATCCTGATGATGGGCGGCTTAAAGAATATCAAGTTTGATGAGATGGATCAGTTGGTGCCGGTCGCACTCATGATCATCGCAGTGCCCATCTCCGGCTCCATCGGACACGGCATCGGTATCGGCATGATCTCTTACACAATTATGAAGCTGTTCACCGGAAAAGCAAAAGAAGTTTCCGTACTCACCTACGTGATATCAGCTATCTTCCTGGTGAAATTCTTCCTGCCGGTGTAAGGCGTAAGACCAATTTAGGCGCATACAAACGATTTTTTTGCGCCAAATAGTAAAATTTCCATTCCGGTCTATCCGGGTTAGGATTTGAATAAGTAGTATTGAGTAAAAAGTGCCGCTGGCGAAAAATATTTCGCTGGCGGCACTTTTTTATTCTACTTCTTCTTATTCTACAACTAATATCCTGCACATTGCGCGGAGAATACGGACAGGAGATTGTATGTCCAGGAATTCGTCTGTATTCCAAGATGTGTCGTGCGGACAGAAAATTTTATTTTTGAAATTTGTCCGTATAAGCCGACATCTCATACGAATGAAAATCGTTCCTTGGAAAGATTTATCTGTATCAGGCGGCGTCTTGTACGGACGTAAATCGTTTATTTGAAAAATTGATCCGTATTAGGTGTCATCTCGTACGGACGTAAATCATTTATCCTTAAAACTTGTCCGTATATAATACCATGCCATACGGACAAAAAAGATCCCTTAACACTTTTTGTCCGTACAGGGACAGAAGAATAACGGACGAATTCACCAGAAAAACGCATATAGCCCGTATAGTACAGAAAAAAATACGGACGAACAAGCCCGATAATCAAATATCGTCCGTATGCCACAAAAAAATATACGGACAAACACACATGAAAAGCAAATACAGTCCGTACGACAAGTCTCAAATTTTTTCAGGCTGACTTATTCTGAAAAAATCTCCTTCAACTCCGCGAATGTCCCTGCTTTCTTCCACAATAATTTTTCCGTCTCAGGATCCGGCTGCGTCAGATCGGGAATCATAATCACCTGGCAGCCTGCAGCCGCAGCTGACCGCACACCATTCGGAGAATCCTCCACCGCGTATACGGCAGGTCTCACACTATCAAATGAATCTTCCACCGCATACCTATCTGCATGTACACCATCAGGTGAATTATCCATCACATACACAGACACACCATCTTCCCTTAATAAACCTTCTTTCGTTAACTGCATTTCTGACACGACCTGCATCTCTTCCCGTGCATAGCGATAGATATCCGGCGCCGGTTTTCCCCGCTCCACCATGGAAGCGCAGATAATACGATCAAAGTAAGCATCCAGCCCCGTCTTTTTCAGCAATTTCCTTGTCCGCTCCTCCGCGCTCGCAGTCACAACCGCCGTGCGGTATCCACTGTCGCGCAGCGCCTGCAGCGTTTCACACACCATCGGCTTTACCGGAATTTCATCCTCCAGCCAGGGCTTCATAATCTCCGTCCGCCGAGCCCGGACAACCTCCAGATCTGCCTCCGGTCCCAGTTTTTTTCTGCACCACTCATAGCAGAACGGTCTTCCCAGACTCCGCAGCTGCAGCACATCCTCCATGGGGAGCGGATATCCGCAGTCTGCAAACGCCTGATGCCATGCCTTTGTATACCATTTCTCCGTGTCAAGCAGGGTTCCATCCATATCGAAAAAAATTACATCTTCCATTATATTTCTTTTTCCTCCCGTCATTCGATTATAAAGAACTCAAACTCAGAAAGCAATACTAATTGTGAGTTCCGGAACCCTGCTTCATTCTTTCATTTCACAACAAACCTTTTTTATAAAACGTCACTCCCGTACTTCACGTGAGCGGCTACATCCGCAGGAAAGACTATTTATAAAGAAAAGTTTCTGATTCAGAATCTCCCTCTCACCACTTCATCCAATTCTTTTCAAATAGCAATATCCGCACGCCGGGATATCCACTCCCTTAGCCTCCCTGACTTCCCCGGTCAGAAGATTCTCATACATGCCGTCCGTCTCATTAATCCAGGCAGTTCGATCCTGTTCACAGAAATTAAACAGTCCGAGAACTTTCTCATCACCCAGACACCGCTCCATACACAACACACTCTCATCCCAGGTGTCAATGGTCCGCACTTCCGCATCAAAAGAAAACGTCTTTTCTTTCCTGCGAACCGTCTCCAACCGGTTCAACCCGGAAAACAACTTTCCCTGCACCGTGTCAGGACAGTCAATCTGATCCGCCAGTTCCCAGTTCATCCGTCCCCGGTGGATATAACGGGAATCATCCGCTTTTTCCGGATCATCCCTGTAAGAATAATCATTGACCTGACCGACCTCATCTCCGCTGTACAGAACGGGAATTCCGGTCTGCATCAGCAGATAAGCGTGAAGCATGAGATCCTTGCGAATAGCCAGATCCATGGGTGTCGCGGCATCCTCTCTCTCAGTTTTCCCGTTGCCGCATAAGATCGCCTCTTCCCCCTCAAGCCTGGATTTCTCGTTTTTACACTTGTCTGCCGCCTCTTCCTCCATACCGGCTTTTTCACTGCTGCACGTAACCGCATTTCCCTCAAACCCGGCTTTCTCGATACCGCACATCGACGCGGTAGTCCCGCAGAACCTGGCGTCCCCGGTCACCGGGTCATCATTGTAGAGCTCCCCTCGGCTGACACTGTCGCCGCAATGCCCCTGAAAGTACCCATTCAGGTACTTTTTATGCCAATACTCCTCTATCCCCTCTTCCTTCAGCTTTTCATAATCCAGTCCCCAGCCGATGTCATCGTGGCACCGAAGATAATTTAAAAAAACATACTGCTTCGGCAGAGAATTTACCAGCCCCAGCTGATGCCGCAGAAGCCTGACATTTCTCGTTGCGACTGTATGCCAGGTCGTCGCCATAGTCGTCACATTGTAAAGCATATGGCACTCCGGCTTTTCCACTGTGCCAAAGTACGGAACCACCTTTTCCGGCTCCATCACCACCTCGCCCAGCAGAAGAACGCCGGGGCAGACGATTTCTCCGATGATGCGCATCAGGCGGACAAGCGTGTGAACCTGAGGGAGGTTACGGCTGGTAGTCCCCAGCTCTTTCCATATATAAGGAACCGCGTCCAGACGCATGATATCAATCCCCTTATTGGCCAGAAAAAGGAACTCCCCCATCATCTCATTGAACACTCTGGGATTCCGGTAATTCAGATCCCACTGGTAAGGATAAAAAGTCGTCATAACCCAGGTCTGTTCCTCCTCAAGCCAGGTAAAATTGCCCGGCGCCACCGTCGGGAACACCTGCGGCACGGTACTCTCATACTGATCCGGAATCCGTCTGTCCGGATAGAAAAAATACCGGGAACGGTACTCCTCCTCCCCCGCCCGGGCACGTCTGGCCCACGCATGCTCCTGAGAGGTGTGATTCATGACAAAATCCATACAGACATTCATCTTCCGTCTGTGACAGGCGGCAGTGAGTTCCTCCAGATCCTCCATCGTCCCCAGATCACTCCGCACTTTTCGGAAATCCGCCACCGCGTAACCGCCGTCAGAAGCGCCCTTCGGCGTGTCCAGAAACGGCATCAGATGTACATAGTTGACATTGCACCGCTCCAGATAATCCAGCCGCTCCTCCACGCCCCGGATATCACCCGCAAACGAATCGATGTAAAGCATCATCCCCAGAAGATCAGACGTGCGATACCAGTCTGGATGCGCTTCCCGATCCCGGTCAGACTCCTTCAGCTCAGCGTTCCGTTCACAGAAATATGCTCTCATACTATCGCAGAGCTCCCGGAACAAATCCTCATTGTCGTACAATTCCATATACAGCCATTTGAATTCATCCATACGCGCGGCAAAGCGCTCCTCATATACATGATTCCACCTTAATTCATTTAACACATTGTGTTCTGAAGACAGACATACTGCTTTTTCGTTCTTCTTCATCCTTATTTCTCCCTGCCATATTATATTCTTCCATACAATTTCTACCTGTCACAATAAACCCGGCGGTTTTTCATTCGTTGTTTTATAAGTTATCCAGTGATACCGGCACAGGATGCGTAGGATGTCCGCAACATATTTACAACGTAACTTTGTAGGGGCGGTTTTAGCTGAGACAAAATCCATCACTTACGGAGACTGAAATAATACCGATACGCCCGGTACTCTCCCATCTCCGCCGGAAGAGGCAGTCCCACCTCCATCAGGATGTCCGCGTCATAGACTTTCCCGTCCTCCTCACAGAGATACTGCCGCCCGGAAAGCAGCCCTTTCAACCGCAAAAAACGAACCGGCATATTTCCGTGCACTTCCATCATCACCGCAAAGCAAAGCGCCTGCTCCCCGTCCTCCGAGACAAACGCCTAGCCGCCGGCCTCATCCAGCAACGGATTCGTCAGGCGGTAATAAAGACCGTCCAGAATCAGCGGCGCAAATCTGTGATAATCCGTAATCTGATCCCGGATATCTTCTTTTTCCTCCCCGGAGAGTCTGCGGATATCCAGCTCATAGCCAAAAGTCCCGCTCATCGCCACATAGCTTCTTGTCTGCAGCGGCGTCACCCTGCCGTTCTGCTCATTCGGCACCGCAGATACATGGGATCCCACCGTGGATATCGGATATCCGAAGGATGTCCCGTACTGGATTTTTACCCGGTCGATGGCGTCCGTATTATCGCTGCACCAAATCTGCGGAGTATAGTATAACATGCCTGCGTCAAAGCGTCCACCTCCTCCGCTGCAGCCCTCGATCAATAAATCCGGATAATTCGTGTTCAGGCGTTCCAGCAGATCATAAAGGCCCAGCACATAGTCATAGGAAATGCCGCCCTGGTCCCCGCAACCCCAGGAATAAATGTCTGAGATACTGCGATTAAAATCCCATTTCAGATATTCGATTTTTCCTTCATCCAGTATGTTGCATATTTCCTCATATAGATAATCCACCACTTCTTTTCTGGAAAAATCCAGGACAAGCTGGTTTCTCCCCCGCACCGGCCTCCTGCCCGGAAATGCAAGCGCCCACTCCGGATGTGCGCGATAGAGGTCGCTGTCCTCATTGACGCACTCCGGTTCAAACCAAATGCCCAGCTTTAATCCCATCCCATGAATTCTGCCCGAAAGTTCCTTCAGTGGCATTCCCATTTTTTCCTCATTAAAATTCCAGTCGCCGAGGCCGCTATTATCGTCATCCCGCTTTCCGAACCACCCGTCATCCAGGACAAGCATCTCGATGCCGACATCTGCCGCCGTTCGGGCAAGGTCACAGAGCTTTTCCCCGTCAAAATCAAAGTAAAATGCCTCCCAGCTGTTGAGCAGAACCGGCCGTGGAGTAT
>JAJQAD010000230.1 GCA_021204005.1 Clostridiales bacterium | reverse complement strand
AGATCAAGTGGAATTTACTCTTGCACTGGAATTTACTTTTTCAATTCAGCAAAAAAGTCAGTCCAAAAGAGACAATGAATGAAACTCCCGGTCCACATACGGCGCCATATATCGCTCAACGACAGCGCTGACTTCCGCCAGCACCTCGTCCGTCACCCTGAATGTATATAGCTTTTCCACCGGAGAGGAAACAATATACTGCAGCGTGTAGAGAGCCGCCGCGCCCAGTTCCAGGCCGGCTTCTTTTCTCTGGTCTGCCGTCCTGCCACTGTCCGTTTTCGCCCGCTCTGCCGTCCAGCCACCGTCCGTTTTCGCCCGCTCTGCCATCTTCCCGCAGCACGCGCCGCAGAGCATCCCGTGCCGTCTCTGGTAAAACACGCGAAGGTCTTCCCTTTTTCCGCAGGAAACGCAGGAGAAAACCTGAGGTCCAACCCCGTATAAAACCAGCGTTTTCAGTTCATAGATACGCCGCACCAGACGCGGGTCCAGACTTTTGACATTAAGCGCCCGCACCGTCTGGTAGAGAAGCTTCAGCTGATCCGACGCGTCGCTGTCCGGCCGTGTAAAATAGTCCGCCACCTCCAGAAAGTAACAGCCGTAGCTTATCTTTTCCAGATCTGTATGTAACTCACGAAAATAATTGCGGATTTCCGCCTTCACCACTGTGCAGGCGTCCCGTCCCTCGTATGCCTCAAACTTTCCGAAACAGAAGAGGTCCGTCGCCGCCTGCAGGGAGCTTTTTGCCCGTCTGGCACCCCTGGCAAAGGCGGTGACTTTCCCCCGCTCTCTGGTAAGTATCGTAATTCTCTTATCGTACTCGCCCGCAGGAGCGGACTTTAAAATCATCCCTGTCAGGGTACAAGTCTGCCCCATCCTGTCTCTCACATCTTTCCGAATCTTTTGTGCCGTACTCACAGAATTTCCCGGCGCTGCTCTGGCAGTAGGTCAGGTAATCCGAGACCCTCCCGCTTTTCTCAAAGCAGAGCCATTCCTGCTCTTTCATCGCGCATCCCCCTTTTTCCTTTCTGTGGCGCATCAAGCCACAGACCGCCCTAACGGGCTATATGCCGCAGAAAAAGCGTCATATGTCTGTCTTTTTATTTTATTGATGCGCTGAACTTTTATGCAAAAATAGGATGTGCAATAAAAAAACCGCTATACGTTTTTGGGATCATATCCAAAATTTTTCATCTGGACATCGCTGTCGCGCCACCCTTTCCGCACTTTCACCCAGAGGTGCAGATTAACTTTCCCCTCCAGCATCTCCTCAATATCCCTGCGTGCAGCGCTGCCGATTTTTTTCAGCATCGCGCCGCCTTTCCCGATGATAATTCCCTTGTGGGAATCTTTCTCACAGATAATCGTCGCCTCAATATCGGTCAGATTTCCTTTCGGGCGCCGCTTCATCGTCTCAATGGTCACCGCGATGCCGTGAGGGATCTCCTCGTCCAGGGAGCGAAGCGCCTTCTCGCGTATAATCTCCGCCACAATCTGCCGCTCCGGCTGGTCCGTGACAGTGTCCTCATCGTAAAACATGGGACCATAGGGCAGATATTTAAAAATCATGTCCAGAATCACATCCGTATTTTCCCCTTTCAGGGCGGAAGCAGGTATGATCTCCGCGAAATCATAAATCTTTCGATAAGCGTCAATGAACGCCAGAACCTCCTCATGCTTCACGGTGTCCGTCTTGTTGATGATCAGGATCACCGGCGCCTGCACGCGGGCCAGTTGTTCTGCGATGTGCCGCTCCCCTGCGCCGATAAACGTACTGGGCTCCACCAGCCAGAGTATCACGTCCACGTCTTTCAGCGTGTTCTCCGCCACTGTTACCATATATTCACCCAGTTTGTTTTTCGCCTTGTGGATGCCGGGCGTATCGAGAAACACGATCTGTCCCCGCTCGTTATCCGTGTACACCGTCTGAATGCGGTTGCGCGTCGTCTGCGGCCGCTTCGAGGTGATGGCGATCTTCTGCCCGATTATCCGGTTCATCAAAGTGGATTTTCCTACATTCGGCCTGCCGATCAGAGTGACAAAGCCGGATTTTAATTTTTCATTCATAAAACCTCCGATTTCTTACTGACAGGTATCTTACCACAAACCTCTCAGTGAGCGCCTGGTTTGGCGGAGCATTGCTCCGATTACCCGTAAATATATTAGCGGCATCTCTGTCATCCGTCTACAATGTTTCTAAACAATCAAATACCTCTGCCTCTTCACGCAGCTTCTCCTCATTGCCGATCACGCAGATATACGCATCCTCCAGCACCGCGTCCATCAGCGGGGCCAGTCCGCGGATTGCCTCCTGATCCGCGGCAAGCACCTCGTCGCGCTCCTGCTGCAACATCTCATACGTGGTGCCTGACAGATATGCCGTCAGCGATCTCCGCCCCATGGACGACGGCGTCAGCGGAGCATCCATCTCACTGAAAGCACCGATCACGTAGCGGGTCATATCCCGCTCATCTACATCAAAATTTCGCAGATAATCTGCCACCCCGCGGTAAACCTCCAGCGTTTTTGACAGATTCGGGTCGCGGTAGGAATAGAACGCTACATCGCCGGTTCTCCAGGAACTCGTCCCGCAGCCGTAAGCACCGCCCCGGACACGGATGTTCTGCCACAGATACTCATAGTTCATAATGCATTTGTAAACCCTCAGCGCGCCCCGGTAAGGGATGCCGGACTTGTTAAAATTGCCCGCCAATGCCACATACTGAATCTGAGAGGCATCCATAAATCCTTCATTGGCCCGGTCGGGCAGAGTCAGCGTCTGTTCTGTTTTTTCCGTATCTTCACAGAGGCTGTCCGCAATCAGTGCCGCGTTGGCTTTCACCAGGTCAAAACCGGACCGCTCACAGGTACAGCTCACCGTCAGATTGGACGGCTGCATGATCTGCCCCACGAGGCCGCGCATTGTCTTTTTCAGGTCATCTTTTTTCGTATCATAAGAAGAGACAAGCTCTTCCAGCAGCCGGTACTGTCCGATGCCGGCGAGAAGATCGTTATATTTTTCTCTTCGCGTAAAACAGGACATCGCCCTGCGCATCGCCGCCACGGAACCGCCCTCCCGCAGATCCGACTGGAGGCGGGACTTTGTCATGGCGAGCAGCTCGTACATCCGCTTCTCATCCTCAAACAGAGTATCCGTCATGATGCTTTTCGCCAGCTCCATGGCTTTTGTCAGATTTGCCTCCAGCGTGCGGATGCGGATCTCAAACTTTGCCTCATATTCCCGTTCGCCCTCGGCGACTGCAACAACCATGACATCCGCCGAGATTCCGCCGGTGTAGAGGTTGATCTCGTTTGTCAGATCCACAAACGGATAATCCTTCGTATCCATCCGTCCCAGATACATCTTTAAGACAGACAGATAGGGCACGAGTTCCTCCGGAATATGGCGGACATCAAAGAGATAATCCAGATAGATGATCCCGTTCGTATCATAGTCATGCCAGAGGAACGGAATCTGCCCCGCCGTCTCCTCCACATTGCTGTACGGATCGGAAACTTTTTTCATATCATCCCTGGAAAGCAACGGAATCGTATCCAGTTCTTCCTTCGTGGAAGGCGTCTCGTGATACTCCTCCAGTTTTTTTGTATCTTCAATCAGCCTGTCGATCTCCTCCGCACTCAGAGAATCCCGATACTGATTTAATTTTTCCTGTAATGCCTGATCCTTCTGCGCATTCAGCCCCTTTTGAGGAATCGTGCAAAGCTTTACCGCATGGGGATTATCCAGCAGATAAGTCTGCACCAGTTCCTCAAAATATCCCGTGTTCAGTTTCTGCCGCAGCTCCTCATACATGCGCAGCTCTTCCATGTGAAGGAACGGCTGTTCCCCATCGTAAAGCCAGCTGTCCATCATCTGCAGGCCAAACATCAGCCCCTTCGGAATCCTCCCGAAATCAGCCTCGCGGAACTTAAACTCCGCCCCGTTGATCGCCGCCAGAAGCGTCGTCTTATTGATACCGTCCTTCACCTGCGCGGTCAGAACATCGCGGATGATTTTTTCAAACTCTTCCTCCTGCTCCGCATTCGCATTTTTCGCAATCACGGAAAATGTGGGCTGCAGAATACCGCTGTCGTACCCTCCGTAGATATCCTCCCCGATCCCCGCGTCGATGAGTGCCTGCCTGACCGGTGCGCCCTGACTGGTCAGAAGCGCATAGGACAGAATATCAAACGCTACATACTGCAGCGGATCCAGCGCCGTTCCGACAGACCAGTTATAACTCAGGTACGTATTATTTTTCTCGCTTTCCCCGCTGGAAATCGAATAACTCAGTTTCTTTTTCACGGGAGCGTCAAAGGCAGGCTGCACCGGGATGAAGGAATCCAGTTCCAGCTTTTCATAGTGGGAAAGATACTCCGCATCCAGCCAGGCCAGCTTTTCCGCCGCATCCATATCACCGTAGAGATAGATATAGGAATTGGACGGATGATAATACGTTGCATGGAAATCCAGGAACTGCTCATAGGTCAGTTCCGGAATCACGTCCGGGTCGCCGCCCGACTCATTGCTGTAGGGGGTGTCCGGATACAGGGCGTTCATAATACCCCGCTCCACCACAGAATCACCGCTGGAGTAAGCACCTTTCATCTCATTGTACACCACGCCGTTGACCGACAGGTCATCTTCCGGTGAGGTCATTTCATAGTGCCAGCCCTCCTGCCGGAAAATATTCTGCTCCCTATAAATATTCGGATGCAGCACGGCATCCATATAGACGTCCATAAGATTCTGGAAGTCCTTGTCATTGCAGCTGGCAATCGGATATACCGTTTTGTCCGGGTAAGTCATGGCATTTAAAAATGTATTCAGCGAACCCTTCGCCAGCTCGATAAAAGGATCTTTCAGCGGAAATTTCTCACTGCCGCAGAGCACCGAATGCTCAATGATATGAGGTACGCCTGTGCTGTCCCGCGGCGGTGTCCGGAAGCCGATATAAAACACCTTATTCGGGTCGTCGTTTGTGACTGCTACTACTTTCGCCCCCGTCTTTTTGTGCACCAGATAATATCCTTCCGAATGGATATCGGTCAGAGACTTGTGCTGGCGGAGTTCATATGCGCTTACTTTTTTCAAGTCCAGTTTCAAAATACTGCCCTCCATATTTATGATTCTTTTATAATATATAATTCTCTGTCGTTTCTCTTTTCATTATCCTCCCGCATACAATAGGCCATCAAAATATGGCCTGCAGGATTTATCACCAATAAGGCGTGATATACTAAAAAGATAAGGAATACATGGCAACGGGAAAGGGCTGTCCTTCAGGACAGCCCCATAGATCATATATTCATCTGTCTATGTAACAGCCGCGGATATGTAACAGGTTAGATTCTCCTGACATTGGCAGCCTGTACACCCTTATCGCCTGTAATTACATCAAACTCGACAGCTTCGTTTTCCTTCAGCTCTTTGTAGCCGTCCATGGCGATAGCAGAAAAATGGACAAATATATCATTACCCTCGGCATCTGAAATAAATCCGTACCCTTTTTTGGCACTAAACCATTTGACTGTACCCTGCATAATAAACTCCCTTCTACCTGCGCACACTTGCGCTATTCTCATCTGAAAATACCACAAAATGCCCATTTTGTCAAGGAAAAGGAGAACATGTTCCGAGGGAAAATTTTTGCCAAAATTTATTTGTTTTTTTTGTGAAACACTTACAAAGCAGGGGCAATCTACCGCATCAGAATTCTACCGTTATCGTTGTTCCTTTCCCAACCTCACTCGTCAGAGAAATCTCTGCACCGTGAAGCTCCACGATATGCTTCACAATCGCAAGCCCCAGTCCGGTGCCGCCGGTCTCCTTAGAACGGCTTTTGTCCACGCGGTAAAACCGTTCAAAAACGCGTTCCTGCAGGTCACGCGGAATTCCGATTCCTGTATCGGCTACAATCAGTTCCGTTTTTTCCTCTTTTTTCCGGACGATGACATTCACCCGTCCGCCCGGGTTGTTGTAACGGATCGCGTTTGCACAGAGGTTATCCATAAGCTCCGTGATCATATTACGGTTTGCATGAATCATACAGGATTTCCCCTCCAACGACAGGCGGATATTCTGATTCTGTGCGCTGACTGCCAGAAGATCCACTCTATCCCTGGCCGCTTCATAGAGATCCAACTCCTCAAGGGCTATCTGCGCCTCATCGCTGCGGTCCAATTCTGAGAGGCGGATAATGTCATTGATCAGCGTCACCAGCCGATCAGCGTTCTGCCGGATTTTTGCAGCGAACTTCGTCTCCTGCTCCCGGTCCACCATATGATTTTCAATCAGTTCCGCGTAACCGGAAATCGCTGTCAGCGGCGTCTTCAGCTCGTGGGAGACATTGGCGGTAAAATCCTGGCGGCTCCGTGCGGCGGAGAGAATATTCTCATGCTGGCTGCGTATGGTATTGACAAAAGGAATCAGTTCCTTGTAGACCGGCGTGTGCGTGGCATCCTCGATATGTTCCGCAAGCTGTTCGATCGGTGCCAGCAGCTTTTTCGTCAGAAAACGCGCGATCAGCGCGCAGAACAGAATAATAACCACAACGATCAGAAGAATCGCCGGGAACGCAGTGACAAAAACGCTGAATATACTGCGCACATCAGACGAAAGCCGGAGAACAGAACCGTCATCCAGCAAAACCGCATAGTAAATGGTGTTCATATTCATCGTACTTGACCTGCGGACACTCCCGCCCTCACCGGTCTCCAGTGCCTGCACAATCTCCGGCCGGTCCAGATGGTTTTCCAGCTGGTTAGCGGAAGCGTCGTTATCGTAAAGTACGGTACCGTCGGCGGACACCCAGGTGATACGAAGAGAATCCAGGTAAGAGAGACTGCTTTCCAGATCATCCAGCATCTCACTGTATTCCGTATTTTCTGTGTCTTCCTCACTCAGGCCATCCTCGGTAAAAAGCCCCGTCATCTTCAGAATTTCCGCGTTGGTGCGCAGGTCGGCACGCACCTGCTTTTGAAACAGGCCATAAAAAACAAAGGTCACACAGACCATCGTGGCGATGACCGCCGCGATGGACATGCCGATCAGGCGCAGGTTGATCTTTTTCTTCATGGTGTTTCCTCGCTTTCATTATTCTATCACATATCCTACATTCCGCACGGTGCGGATCCGGGTTCCCGCGTCCCCGAGCTTCTGCCGGAGCGTCTTGATATGCATATCCACCGTGCGGGATTCTCCCTCAAACTCTGTGCCCCAGACCTGGCGCATGATGGATTCCCTGGACAAAACCACACTCGGATTTGTCATGAGATACCGAAGCAGCTCATACTCCTTAAATGTCAGTTCCAGCTGCCGGTCATCCACAAACACAGAATGGCGGTCATGATCGATCATGATATTGCCGAGCTGCAGCACTTTCGGCTCTTTTGTCTCCGTGCGGCGAAGCAGCACTTTTACACGGGTAATCAGCTCCATAATGGAAAAAGGTTTTTTGATGTAATCATCCGCCCCCTCGTCCAGCCCGCGGATCATATCCATCTCCGTGGTTTTCGCCGTTACCATGATCACCGGCAAACGGCTGGTGACCGGATTGGTACGGACTTTTTTCAATATAGTATACCCACTCTCATCCGGAAGCATAATATCCAGTATAATCAGATCCGGAGTGATTTCTTCCATTTTTTTATAAAAATCCTTCGCTTTTTCAAAGGCACAGACCATGTAATTGCTGTTTTTTAACGCGATGGTCTCAATCTCGCGAATGCTGCTGTCATCTTCTACAATATAAATTAATGCCATTTCCCTCACCTTCGCTCTCAATATCCAACTTTCTGCGCTCTCTATTTACCCATTATACAAAAAATCAGTTCATTTTGTTGTGTAATTACAGATATTTCTATTATTTCTTTTTCCAGTGTCTCTTCTTTATTGTCTCCCGGATTTCTTTTTTCTTATTTTCTTTTCTGGAAGGGTTATTCTTCTTTTTCCCCTTCTCAGACCCGTGTTTTTTCTTCTTATGATCTGAAACGGTTTCCTCTCCCGGAGGAAGCTCCTGCACAGGAAACGCCTGCCGCTCCGGAAGCGCATATTTCTCTTTCATCATATGATAATCTTCACGGAACTCCGGGCTGTCCTTGGCGGAAATTCCCTCTTGTCCGTCCGGTTCTTCCTCCCCGCAAACGCGGATCATACAGGCGCCCACGTAGGAACAGTGATCCAGCACATGCTCAAACGCGGTGATGATATCCTCCAACACCAGTCCGGCTTCCATGGAACACTGTCCGTGCCTGAGCCGGTCCACATGCCGCTGCCGCAACTCCACACTCATGCTGTCCGTAGCCTTCTCATAGGCCTCAATGCTCTTTGCCATGATCAGATCTGTATAGCGAAAAGCCTGAATCGTATGATCAAAAATATCCTGCGCGGCGGATGCGTAGACCATCAGTTCACGCATACCCGTGTCGGAAATTCGGATTCCACGTTCATGCAGTTCCAGCGCCGACCGACGGACAGCGGAAACATTGTCCGCAATCCGTTCAAAGTCCCGGATACACTGCAGCATGACAGATACCTGCCGGCTGTCTTCCACAGAGAGGCTTTTGCCGCTGATCTTCATCAGATAACCGCTCAGCGCTTCATCATAGCGGGCTGCCTGCCGCTCCATATGCTCTACCTGCTCTGCTTTTTCCGCGGAATATTCCACCAGAAGCTCCACGCTTAAGCTAAGCGCATCCCGGTCCCGCTCCGCCATCCGCACTGTAGTATCCCTGCAGATTTTTACGGCAAACGCCGGTTTTTCCAGGAAACGGTCATCCAAAACAGCCAGTTCCCGGGATGTGGTTCCCAATTCCGGTTCTGACTCGCCTCTGTCCGGAACCGTCATGACAGCAAGCTTTACCAGCAGATTAGCAAACGGGAACCATGCGACACAGCATCCGATATTAAACAGACTGTGTACCACTGCGATACCCGCCGCGTTCGCTGCGTGATCCAGAAAAGCAAAACCGATCGCTGCATTCAGACTATAAAATGCCACCATAAATACAATGGTTCCGATCAGGTTAAAATACAGATGCATCATGGAGGCCCGTTTCGCGTTCCGCCCCGCTCCGACGGCTGAAATCAGTGCCGTCACGCAGGTGCCGATATTCTGTCCCATGATAATCGGAAGCGCCACACTGTAGGGTATGGCTCCCGTCGCGCAGAGCGCCTGCAAGATACCGATAGACGCTGAAGAACTTTGAATCACTGCAGTCAGAAGCGCCCCAGCCAGCACACCCAGAAACGGATTGGAAAACATTGTCAGGATGGAGGTGAATCGCTCATTGTCCGCCAACGGCTCCACCGCATCGCTCATGGTCGTCATTCCGAACATCAGCACCGCGAATTCGAGAAGAATCGTACCGATGTCTTTTTTCCTCTCGTTCCCTTTCGCCGTCATGGTCAGCACAATTCCGATCACCGCCAGAATCGGGGAAAAAGAGGAAGGCTTTAACATGGAAATCAGAATACCGCTGCCGCTGATGCCGGTCAGCGACAGAAGCCATGAGGTGACCGTCGTGCCGATGTTGGCTCCCATGATCACGCCCACGGCCTGCGTCAGATTCATAATGCCGGAGTTGACAAAACCGATGACCATGACCGTCGTCGCCGAGGAGGATTGAATGACCGCCGTCACCGCGGTTCCCAGAAGCACAGCTTTGAGCCGGTTAGAAGTCAGCTTCTCTAAAATACTGTCCAGCCTGCCTCCGGACACCTTGACCAGGCCGTCGCCCATGGTGTTCATTCCAAACAAAAACATAGCAAGCCCGCCGACCAATGTCAATACGGAAAAAATATTCATAAGGACTCCTTCTCCCCGCCTTTCCATGGCGGCAGGGATTTTACATAAACGTAACTGTTCAGTACCTTCACAGTTACGGGGAAAAGTCCATTAAAAATCGCTGCGCGATGGGACTTTT
>JAJQAD010000120.1 GCA_021204005.1 Clostridiales bacterium | reverse complement strand
AAAAAATAAAAAGCAAAAAAACATTTTTTGTGTCTACTTTTCTTGACTGGTACATAAAAACCAAAAAAAAAGCAGAAATACAAAACTATCCCATAAAAATCAAAAGAAAATCGCCGGAAAAATAACAATTATATCATAACATCTTCGTGGAATTTTACCATATAATTTTAAATAACCTGAAGAAAAACGATAAGGATGGTCGGGAGGGAAAGCGTGTGAAAAATGTAGTTATTGGCGCCTGTGACTGGGCGCTTCCGGGAAATGGTCTGTATGCGACTGCCATAGCTGCATCTGTGGGGCTGGATGCTTTGTCATTGAAAATCGGTCTGTGTGAAAATGATTATCCGCTGACACAGCCGGAGATGCAGAGAATATATCTCGAAGAGCAGCAGAAATACGGTATTGAGTATTGCGCAATTGCACTGAACGATTTTGACAATATTCCGATGCATGCCCGGAAAGGAACGGAACATTATGATACTGTCTGGGGGATGCTGAAGCGGGCAGTTCCGACAGCGAAAGCACTTGGAGTGAAGATCATTCAGGTACCCGGGTTTGCAGCCAGCGAGATTAAGACCGAGGCTGATATGCAGCATAGTGCAAAGGCTTTTCAATATCTCTGCGATGCGGCGGGGGAGTATGGAATCCAGGTGGCCAGCGAAAATATTCTGGATCCGGAGCGGTTTGTGCAGTTGTATGAGATGGTTGACCGCAAAAATTTCGGCCTGTATTTTGACAGCCAGAATTATCAGGTGTCCGGCGGTTTTTCTGAGGTTGCTATCCTGGACAAACTGTATCCGTACATGTGCAATCAGCTTCATGTCAAGGATGGACCGGATGTAATGAGCGGCGGACTGCTGGGAACCGGCACTTCAAAATTTTATGACAGTATGGCCTGGCTGGATGCGCATGATTACAGCGGTTACATTTTGCTGGAAAATTATTATGACGTGTATCCTTTGCGGGCACAGGCGGATAATCCGTATGATTTGCTGCGGGAGGACATTAAGATTCTGAAAAATGCGATACGCGGTAATGACTGAGACAGATGCGGGAGTCTCAGACCAGAGGCATCAGAACTGAATATAAAATAATGAGTGACGAATCGGAACGTGGTGCAATCACGACATATAAACAAAAAAATGATATAAAAAATCACATATAAAGGAGGAGCACAATGAAAGCAGCAATACTGGGAATTGGACGTATCGGAAGGGTACATCTGGAGAATATTACCACGTCTGTCCGTGAAATTGAGATTAAGACAGTGGCAGATCCGTATCTTACGGATGAAGCAGTGGAATTCTGCAGGAAGTTCGGTGTTGAAAATGTGACAAAGGATGTGGATTCCGTATTCGCGGATCCGGAGATTGAGGCGGTTCTCATTTGCTCTGCGACCAATACGCATGCAGATATGGCCATGAAGGCATGCGAGGCAAAGAAAAATATCTTCTGTGAGAAACCCATCGACCATGACGTGGCGCGTGTACGTATGGTTCTGGATGCTGTTGAGAAAGCCGGCGTAAAGCTTCAGATTGGTTTCAACCGGCGCTTTGATCATAACCATCATGCGGTTTATCAGGCAATCCGTGATGGAAAAATCGGGACTCCTCACATTTTCCGGATCAGTTCCCGTGATCCGCAGCCGCCGACAATCGAGTATGTCCGTGCTTCCGGCGGGATTTATTACGATATGATGATTCATGATTTTGATATGATTCGTTTCCTGGCGGGCTGTGAGGTAACAGAAGTTTATGCAAAGGGGGCAGTTCTGATTGACCCGGCGATCGGCGATGAGGGAGATGTGGATACGACGATCGTGACGCTGACCTTTGAGAACGGAGCGATTGGCGTGATTGATAACAGCCGTCAGGCAGTGTACGGATACGACCAGAGAATCGAGGTATTTGGCTCTGAGGGTTCCGTATCAGATGATAATGATATTCCCAATACAGTTGTCCTTTCGCGTGCGGACTGTACCTCCTACGGAACCTGCTATAAGGTGATGTGGGATCGTTATACACAGGCATTTATCAGCGAGATGAAATCTTTCGCGGATGCGATAGAAAATGATAAGGTGCCGGCTGTGACCGGTCTCGACGGACTGTACCCGGTGCTGATGGCGGCGGCTGCGAAAAAATCTCTGGAAGAAGGCCGCCCGGTAAAAATCTCTGAGGTTGAGTAAAAGGAGGCGCAAAATTATGGGAATTAAAATTTGCGGTGCACCCTGCTGCTGGGGTGTGGACGACATTACGAATCCGTATCTTCCGACTTATCAGCGTGTTTTGAGTGAAGCGCATGAAGCCGGTTATCGGGCAATTGAACTGGGACCGAATGGATGGATTCCTACGGACGACCTTGAGACTGTCACGGAGGAATTAAACAAAAACCAGCTTTCGATCGTGGCAGGAACCATTTTTGACGACTGTCTGAGTGATGAAAACTATGAGAAATTGTTAAAGCAGGCAGAGGGTATCTGTTCCCTGATCACAAAGCTTCCTCCTCTTCCGAGGGAGGAAGGACAGCGGTGGCCGACACCGTATCTGACGGTAATGGACTGGGGGCATGATGAGAGAGATTATGCCGCAGGGCATTCCGACCGGGCGCCCCGGCTGGATGCTGCCGGCTGGGCGAAACTGACAGATCATTTCAAAGGTTTGTGTGACGTGGCAAACCGTTATGGCGTGCGTCCGGTTCTTCATCCGCATTGCGGGGGATATATAGAGTTTGCGGATGAGATTGACCGGTTGGCGGAGGAGATTCCCAACGATGTGGCGGGGTTTGTGCTTGATACCGGCCATCTGGCTTATGCCGGCATGGATCCGGTGGAATGGCTGAGAAAATACAAAGACCGTCTGGATTACGTGCATTTTAAGGATATCGATCCGAAGGTTTATAACGAAGTGATGAATGAAAAAATCCGGTTTTTTGAGGGTTGTGCGAAAGGATCCATGTGCCCGATCGGCCAGGGGTTGATTGATTACAAGGCTGTGGCAGATGTGTTGGCGGAAATCGGATACAACGGTTATATCACAATTGAGCAGGAATGTGATCCGAGGAATGTGGAAAACAGCCTTAAAAATGTAAAGGCCAGCGTCGATTTCCTGAAGGGAATCGGTTATGACATCTGAAAGGAGAAGATAAGAGATGAAAGAGGTTAAAATCGGACTTGTCGGAGCGAACTGGATGGGAATTTACCATTCCATTGGCATGACGAATGTGCGTCAGGCATATCACGATGTAATGCCTGTGTTTGAGTATGTGGCGGACGTCAATGAAGCAGCAGCTAAATCTGCTGTAGAGCGTTTTGGTTACAAAAAAATGACGACAGACTGGCATGATCTTGTGAATGACCCGGAAGTAGATATGGTTATCATCGCCACGCCGAATTTTACGCATGCGGAAATCGCCATTGCTGCTGCAAAAGCGGGTAAGCATATTCTCTGCGAAAAGCCGATGTCTAACAAACTGGAAGATGGCGAGGCTATGGTGCGGGCGGTGAAGGATGCCGGCGTGAAGAGTCTGGTGGATTTTATCTATACCAAATGCCCGGCCAATATACTGGCGCAGGAGATGATGCAGTCCGGAAAGCTGGGTGATTTTGTGACGTTCCGCGGAGAATTCGATTGTTCTTACTGCGCGGATCCGACTACACCGGCTACATGGCGCCAGGTTGCGAGCATCGCAGGTACGGGCTCCCTCGGCGATCTGACTGCCCACGTTGTGAGTTTGTCGGATATGATCGTCGGGAAAAAGATTGTTGAGGTCTTTGCATCCTGGGATACTGTGTATAAAACAAGACCGGATGCAAGGGACGCATCGAAGGAAGTGAATATTGATACGGATGATCAGATATATATCATTGTGAAATATGAGGACGGCCGGATCGGTTCCATGTCTTCCAGCCGTGTGTCGGTAGCCCGGCCTGACAGTCTTTATTATGAGATTCAGGGGAGCAGGGGTTCCGTAAAGTTTGAACTCTCTCATATTAATGATCTGCAGTATTATTCCAATGACTGCGATCCGAAAGAGCGCGGTTATAAGACGATCAAGGGCAATACCAGAAATGGTGATTATGCTAATTTCTGCGGCACGGATGAACTGGGAATCTCCTATGGTGATGTGATGGCGATTCAGGCACATGATATTCTTACGGCGATCACAGATGGCCATGATGTGAAGATTGATATTGCATATGGCCACTATGTAGACAGGATTCTGGCTGCAATGGAAAAATCAGCCAGAGAAAACCGCTGGGTAAAGGTTGATGAGATCTAAGAAAAGTCACAGGGGGTAAAACATTATGAGCAAAACAAAAATGACAGTCGGACAGGCTATAGTAAAGTTTTTAAATCAGCAGTATATCGAGATGGACGGGGTGGAGCAGCCTTTTGTAGACGGTATTTTCACGATTTTCGGACATGGATGTGTCGTTGGCCTGGGGCAGGCGCTGGAGCAGGATCCCGGTCATCTGAGAGTATATCAGGGCCGGAACGAGCAGGGTATGGCTCACGCGGCGATTGGCTATGCAAAGCAAAATAACCGCAGAAAAATTATCGCCTGTGCGTCTTCAATCGGACCGGGTGCGGCGAACATGGTGACTGCGGCGCTGACCGCATCGATCAATCATATACCTTTGCTGCTTTTCCCCTCCGACAGCTTTGCAACCCGCCAGCCGGATCCGGTGCTGCAGCAGATGGAGCAGCCGGGAGATCTGACAATTACGGCAAGCGACTGTTTTAAACCGGTTGTAAAATACTGGGATCGCGTATCGAGACCGGAGCAGGTAATGACGGCGATGATTAATGCTATGCGTGTATTGACGGATACGGCAAATTGCGGCGCGGTGTGCGTCAGCCTTCCGCAGGATGTGCAGGGTGAGAGTTACGAGTATCCGGATTACTTTTTCCAGAAGCGTGTACATCATGTGGCACGCCGCACAGCGGATGATTACGAGGTGGCAAAAGCCGTGGAGATGATTAAGAACGCGAAAAAACCGTTACTGATCTCCGGCGGCGGCGTGCGGTACTCTGAGGCGGGTGAGACGGTCATGGAGTTTTGCCGTGAGTTTAATATTCCGGTATCCCAGACACAGGCCGGACATTCTGCGCTGCCGGATTCGTTTGAACTGAATGTGGGCGGAGTAGGTATCACCGGCGGACTTGCAGCCAATAAGCTTTGCCAGGATGCGGACCTGGTTATCGGTGTCGGCACCCGTTTTAATGATTTTGTCACCGGCTCCAAGTGGATTCTGTTCCGCAACCCGGATATTAAAGTGCTTGCGATCAATACATCTGAGTTTCATGCGGAGAAAGTGGATGTGACCCGTTGTGTGGGTGATGCGAAGGTGACGCTGGAAGCGATCATGGAGAAATTAAAAACGGAGGGTTATAAATCCGCATATACGACAGAAATTCAGGAAATCAAGAAAGAGTGGGAGGAAGAACGCCTGCGCGTGCTTGACGTGCAGTATCACGGCGAGGGATTTGGTGAAGGGAAATTTGTTCCCTGCGTACCTTCCTGGACGGAACAGATTATGACTGACTTCATCAGGGATATCGGAGGAACCATCACAGAGTCCAACGGCGTGGGACTTCTCCGTGAGGAGATTGATGACGATGCGATCGTAGTGGCCGCGGTCGGTTCCCTGCCGGCTGATCTGGAGCGTCTCTGGGTGACCGACGCGAAAGACAGCTACCATATGGAGTACGGCGCTTCCTGCATGGGATATGAAATTGCGGGAGCGTTCGGCGCAAAGCTTGCCGCTCCGGATAAAGAAGTATACTCTCTCGCAGGGGATGGCTCTTTCCTGATGCTGAATTCCGAGCTGGCGACAGCGATGCAGGAGAATGTAAAGATTACGGTTATTGTCTTTGACAATGCGGCATTCGGCTGCATCAATAATCTGCAGATGGGCAATGGAATTGGCTCTCTCGGAACGGAGATGCGTCATCGGAATGAGGAGACCGGAAAGACAGACGGTTCGTACTGCTACACGGATTTCGCGAAGATCGGTGAGGGTTATGGCATGAAATCTTACACAGTAAAAACGCCGGAGGAATTTGTACAGGCGGTCCGTGAGGCGAAGAAAGAGACAAAATCAGTCCTGATTGACGCCAAGGTGCTTCCAAAGACCATGGCGGAGGGTTATGAGTCCTGGTGGCACATCGGCGTAGCGTCAACCTCAGAATCTGAGGCGGTTCGTGAGGCGCGTCAGAGGATAGACGATCATCTTGCAGAAGCGCGTACTTATTAAAACAGATAAGGCTTAAGGAAAGCAGGAGACGATAGACAATCAGTTGTTTCGGTCTCCGGAAGATTTTATAAAAATGATGATTGAGGAGAATCAGGATGAAGATTGCATTGGTTATGGAATGGAGTACCTGTGAGCGCAATGAGATTGTATACCAGACCTTAAAAAAGGTCGCGGAGGCAAATGGCCATACGGTAGTGAATTATGGGCAATTTAATATGGAAGATAACCGGCAGACCTATAATCAGAACGCGATTCTGATCAGTACACTGCTGAATTCAGGAGCTGCTGATTTTGTGGTGACCGGATGCGGCACCGGAGAAGGTGCGATGCTGGCGGCAAATTCTATGCCCGGCGTGTGCTGCGGACTGGTTGTTGACCCGTCAGATTCCTATCTGTTTACACAGGTAAACGGAGGGAACTGTATGGCACTCCCCTTTGCCAAAGGATGGGGCTGGGGTGCAGAGGTAAACCTTGAGTATGTATTCGAAAAGCTGTTTGTAAAGGAGCCGGGCGGCGGTTATCCGGCGCATGCGGCAGCATCTGAGCAGCGCAATGCGAAACTTCTGAATACGTTAAAGAGCGTTTCCCACGCGGATATCAGGGAGATTTTAACCAGTGAAAACGCAGATGTTCAGGAGATGGTAAAGGCAGCTTTTGCGGGAAAACGGATGGAACTGTTTGAAGCTGATTGCCGGGATCCCGAAATCCTGGCAGTGGTTAAAAGCATGGTGCAGTAATAATAAGGTGATAGCAGCGGATCGGGAGGACTGATTGTGGATAAGGATAAAAGAATGCAGGAACTGAAAGTTTTTGCGGAGCAGATCAGGTTAGAAACGTTAAAAGTGATTCATTCCCGCGGATTCGGCCATGTGGGTGGTTCTATGTCCCTTGCAGATGCAATGGCCGTCCTGTACGGGGAAGTGATGAATGTTGACCCGGAAAATCCCCGCTGGGAAGACCGTGACTGGTTTGTATTGTCCAAGGGACATGGAGGCCCGGTGATGTATGCGACTCTGGGACTGATGGGATATTTTCCCATGGAGGAGGCTTATACGCTGAATCAGCCGCGCACCAGATTCCCGTCTCACACGGACCGGAGAATGACTCCCGGCGTGGATCTGACGACAGGTTCCCTGGGGCAGGGTATGAGTGAAGCCGTGGGAGCAGCTCTGGGAAGCAAGATACAGAAGAAAAAGAACCGTGTTTATGTGGTGATCGGAGACGGCGAGGCAGATGAGGGCCAGATCTGGGAGGGCGCCCAGTTTGCGGCACATTATAAACTTGACAACCTGGTATGTCTGGTGGACGACAACAAACGCCAGCTGGACGGCGCCTGTGCCGATGTTATGAGCCACGGAAAAGGGATCGGTGCAAAATTTGATGCGTTCGGGTGGAATGTGATTAATGTAGAAGATGGAAATGTTGTGTGTCAGATTTATGATGCCCTCATGGAAGCCGGAGAAGTGAAAGATATTCCGACATGTCTGATTCTGAATACGGTGAAAGGTAAGGGCGCTTCGTTTGCGGAGCCGACGGGTGCGCATTCTTCCCAGCCGACAGAGGAAGAATGGACAGAAGCGATAGCGGCTGCTGAGGATCGTTATGCAGCGGTGTCTGCACAGTAGAGAGGAGGATCATTATGGGACATACTTTACTTGCCACACATAAGACAGATGCGCGCGGCAATCGTGACGGATATATCGCAGCAATGCTGGAATTGATGGCGGAAAACCAGAATATTGTCCATATAGACTGCGACCTGATGGGATGTATCAATGTTGGGAAACTGCAAAAAGCATTTCCGGAGAGGACATTTAACGCCGGCATTGCGGAGCAGAACGCGGTAGGTGTGGCGGCCGGTATGGCGGCAACAGGCCTGATCCCGTATATGCATTCGTTTGGATGTTTTGCAGCCCGCAGATGCTTTGACCAGGCTTTCCTGTCCGCAGGATATTCAAAGCTGCCTGTACACATTATCGGTTCCGATCCCGGCGTGACGGCGATGTTTAATGGGGCGACTCATATGCCGTTTGAGGACGCGGCGCTCTATCTGACGGTGCCGGATGCGGTAGTGATTGATTCCTGCGATTATGTGCAGACGAAAGCGTTGACAAAAAAACTGGCTGAGGTTCCCGGACTGAGCTATCTGCGTCTGATCCGCAAAAATTTCAAGACGATCTACGGCGATGATTCGGATTTTGAGATCGGCAAAGGTGTAACTTTGAAGACGGGAAAAGATGTGACTATCATCGCCTCCGGCATTATGCTGGATGAAGCGTTAAAGGCAGAGGAACAGCTTCGCGGGGAGGGAATTTCCGCGACAGTGATCGACATGCATACATGGAAACCTCTGGACGAGGAACTGATTCTCAGATCGGCAGAGGAGACCGGTTGCGTTGTGACAGCAGAAAATCATCAGGCGTCCTGCGGCCTTGGCTCCGCGGTTGCGAATGTGCTGGCAAAAAAATATCCGGTACCATTGGAGCGTGTGGGGATTCAGGAACGCTTTGGACAGGTGGGTCCTCAGGATTTCCTGATGGAAGAGTATCATCTTCTGGCATCGGATATTGTATCTGCGGCGAAGACTGCGATTTCCCGTAAAGGGTGAAGGATAACATGAGATGAATCCTGTGCAAATCAGATAAAACAGAGGAGAATGTCTGCTTATGTTTTTTCTGTTTGTATTATAAATTATTATATTTCAAAGAAGAGGAGGAACAAAATGAAGAAGAAAGTATTGTCAATGATGTTGGTCGGAGCAATGGCCTTTACCATGGCAGCATGCGGAAGCAGCTCCGGCAGTGACTCGGACACGGCGGGTGATACGAGCACCGCCGCCAGTGACAGCAGCGAGAGCAGTGGCGACTACAGTGATGTGACCATCGAAATCGCGTACAACATGGCTTCCGGTGAGGAGGCGTTTACGGAGCTTGTCCAGGAATGGGCGGACGGCACGGGAGCGACGATTGAAGTTACCTGCGCCGGTGAGGATCATGAGTCCACAATGAAGACGCGTATGGCTTCCGGAGACCTTCCGGATATCTGGCTTACCCATGGCTGGTCAGTGAACCGCTACGGTGAGTATCTGATGGATCTGAGTGACCAGGAATGGGTTGATGACCTGGATTCCGGTATCAGAGAGGTTATCACGACGGATGACGGTGAGCTTTATGCTCTGCCGATTACCCAGTCCGTGGCATGCTGTATTTACAACGCAGATGTCCTGGAGGAGGCCGGCGTAGATCCGACAGCAATCCGTACATGGGATGACTTTGCAGATGCATGCCAGGCGGTCCTTGATAATACAGATGCGACACCGATTATGTGTTCACTGGGCGATGAGTCTCTGGACGCATATCTTCTGGAGGTAATCTGGCCTACTTATCTTTCAAACACCGACGCGGCTGATTACAGCGTAGATGCTCTTCTGGACGGCAGCTTTGACTGGACATCCGAGGAGGGTACCGGTGCCCTGCAGATGATTTCAGACTGGTATGACGCCGGATACTTCAATGATGATATCGTTAGCTGCAAGCGCGATGATATTGCAAGAGTGATGGCCAGCAACGAGGGGGCATTCAGCTTCTTCTCCATCGATCTGAACACCTACATCTATGGTTATAATGAGGATGCAAATCTCGGTTATCTGCCGCTTCCTTCCAGCACTGAGGACGGAACCTCTTATTTCGCACTTGGTGAAGGAAGCTACTCTACTTTCGGTATCTGGAAGGATACGGAGTATCCGGATGCCTGCAAGGATCTGTTAAACTATCTGTCTCAGCCTGAGATTGCTGCAGA
>JAJQAD010000187.1 GCA_021204005.1 Clostridiales bacterium | reverse complement strand
TAAAGATCAAGTGGAATTTACTCTTGCACTGGAATTTACTTTTTCAATTCAGCCTGAAAATCCACACAAAAAAACAGGAAAAGTGTCTTAAACCCTTACCTCTTCTGCGCCTTTCTCCGCAAAAACTCAAACCATTTCGCCAAATGCCGCATGTAGCCTGTACCGGCGTAGGCACACGAAATACAGCAAGAAATTTACAACGTAGCCTTGACCGGCTTGTTAGAAATGCTGAGATTGAAGAACATATAACACTGCATATTCTTCGGCATACCTTTGGGAGCACGCTGATCCGAAGAGGTGTAGGAATTGAAGTTGTCTCAAAACTGATGGGCCATGCGAATATAACAATCACGTATAACAAGTACATTCACGTGATCCAGGAAGAAGAGGCAAAGGCGATGAACCTGACCCCAATTTGACCCCATTTTTTTTCGTCTGACCCCATTTTGACCCCAATTGAAATGGTCTGAAACGGTTCAAAACGTTCTGGAATGAGCGAATTTGCTTTTTTTACAACAAAAAAAGCGCTCAAAAACCGCGATTTTCAAGCACTTTTTCCATGGAGATGAGGGGAATCGAACCCCTGTCCGAAATTCCAGCCACCGTACTTCTACGAGCGTAGTTGCCGTTTTGACATTCCCTCCATCACACACCCGGCAACGGGTTTATGACTTCAGTAGCTTCATCATACGCCCATACACGCAAAGTTTAGTGTATGTCGTTTCCTGCAGGATCGATGCCTGGGTCTTAAAGTGCAGGTGCCTTAAGTCAGACAAGCCGCAACTAGGCAGCTAATGCTAAATTTCTATCTTCAGCGTTTATTTTTAAGTTTGGCATTTAACGCATCCCATGTGGCTCGCTTCTCCGGCTTTTAAAACCCCGTCGAAACCAGTACATCCCCGAATAAAATCCGTGGAATGATGCCAAAGATATCGCATTTCGATTGTGCCGGTTTCTGGCACAAAACCCTTTAAAATCTGCAGACTTTAAAGGGTTTCCTTAGTAGCGAGAGAGAGACTCGAACTCTCAACCTCCCGGGTATGAACCGGACGCTCTAGCCAGTTGAGCCATCTCGCCATGTGCTATGTTACTTTTGCGCCGATTTCGTTAGAAATCGTGTGCATCTGCCGCAAGGCAGTGTCACATTTTACAGCTCAAAAAAATATATACCAATAATACCCTCTGCGCTGTAAAATGGGACCTACAGGGCTCGAACCTGTGACCCTCTGCTTGTAAGGCAGATGCTCTCCCAGCTGAGCTAAGATCCCAGACTGACGACTGTTTCAACCCGCCAGCGACTTTGTTAGTATACTACCTTAATTATACAAAGTCAAGAATAAAATTATAATTCATGCTATAAATTTTTGTTTGTTAATCCTCAGCCGTCCCCATGAGTAGCATACCGCCAACTACCACCGTCGTCTCTAATCAAAATCCATTCCCAGCCCGTATAAACAGTATCAGCCTCAAAACCATCCGAGACAGAATATCCGGTAGAAAAGGAAAATTCTAATATGATAGCTTCATCCGCTCCATACTGTTCTGCCCACTCCACCGCTTCATCTTCAGAATCATCTCCGGCATACCCAATCGTTGTCAAAGTGCAACCGCCAAATTCAGAACTAAAATAATCTTCTGCCGTCTGGATGGCAGATTCTATATCGCTATCTGTATATAAATTTGAAGTTTCCCATTCATTAACCTGAACCTTCGAAATATCTCCACTGTTTTTTCCGCAGGCTGCAAATGATACCATTCCGATGAATACCAGCGCCAAAACAAGATATTTCACTCCGCAATTATTGATTTTATCCATAGTACTCCTTTGCAATAAGATCACGCTTTCTCTATCACGCAGCTGTGCTTCTTAACATTTTCCCCTTTCCGCTCCGCCTTGATCTCCGTAGCAATCCCACAGGTTACCCGATACACCCGCTCTGCTTTTTCAGCCAACAGGCAGCTGATCCGCCCGGTCGTCTCCCTCCACTCCCGGTCAAACGCGTCTATCGGGACAATACCGCAGCCCAATTCGTTCACCGTAATAATCAGATCCGGATTTTTCTCCGTCAGTTCCTCCACAAAAGCGTAGGGGTCTTTTCCTTCCCTCATCGTCTTTGCAATGATTTCATGCAGGTTGGCAACCACCTGTGTTCCGCTTTTTCCGTCAGCAATCTCCTGCTGCGCCAACTCATCTGCAAATTCTTTTTTCCCCTGCCAGGCTCCGCCCGTTATCAATATCATTTCGCACAAATCCTCCTGCCATGAAGCTTTGATTCATGATCGCATTTCGCTCATTATATCATGAACTCCGCCGTGCCCACTCGGAAATCCCTGATTTCCAGCTTTGCATAAGTTCGATTACGGAAATCACAGATTTCCTATCTCACTTATCGTTGTCCGGGCTTCGCCCTATATCAGAGCACAGATGGGCATCCCCTTACATGCAAGCATGACGTGTCTACCCATCTGCACTCTGCTGCACGGCTCATTGCTTGCGCTCATTATATCATAGAACAGAAAACCACCACATATGCCATCATCAGCTCGCACATCTGGAGGAAAAAGCCCTGAATATCCCCGGTGATGCCGCCGAACTTTTGCATTGCCATCCGCCTGCAGAGCACACAGACAAGGATTGCCGCTATTGCCGCCAAAGACCCCCGCTGCCAGTCCAGTAAAATCATACCGAAGATACAAACCGCCGCCTCTATCGTCAGACAGATCCTGCATCGCCGTCGGTCTGCCGCCTCGGAAAACGTGGCCGCCAGGCCGCTCCCTTTCGCACAGGGAAAAGTGCAGATGCCATATCCGTTGAGCGTCCGGCTGAGGACAAATCCTAATCCGAGCACCGCGACGGAGCTCTCATCCGCTTCTGTCCAGATGCCGAACAGCGCCAGAAAATACACACAGCCGGTGATCACCGCAAATGCCCCCGCATGGGAATCCTTTAAAATCTCAAGGCGCCGCTCCTTCGTCTGCCATGAGCTTAAAGCGTCCGCCGTGTCAAGCAGTCCATCCAGATGGATTCCGCCGGAGATCAGCACCGGAATCAGCACATAGACAGCTGCCCGCAGGGCACTTCCCACTTCCAACGCCTGCGACGTCAGACACCAGAGCCACATCACAACTCCGATGGCAACACCCACCAATGGGAAAAAGCAGAGGGTATAGCGCATATTCTCTTTTGTCCATTTTATCTGTGGCATGGGTATTTTCGAATACATCGAAAACGCCACCACAATGCTTTCCCACCATCGCATGGTTAAGTCTCTCACTTCCATTCATTTTTTATCGCTCAGGAACTTCCATATAGAATCGTCCCTGCTCTTGCAGGCACTCACGAAATCATGTGCTCTCCGGCGCACTTCGTGCTAACAGAGTCAATCCTTTGACTCAATCACCAGCAAAATCCCTTTCCGCATCTCAATGACAGCCTCTTCCTCCCGAATCTCGTTGCTCACGCCGCGGGCTTTTCCGGATTCCAGCGTGAATTCTTCCACCTCGTATGCAAATCCCCGGAGAGTCAGCCCCTCCACCTCCGGCGTGAAGGGAATCAGAGATACATAGGTCCCGAACTGCTCTTTTTTCCGAAGCACCGTCCGCCCCTGTATCATGCGAATGCGGTTATGAGGATCAAGGATGAAGCATTCCACCCCGGCATCCATCGCCATCTTCAGCAAATGCAGATTACCCAGCACATGGTCCAGCCGGGTACCGGTACCGCCCAGGATCGTAATCCGGTCTGCCCCCGCCTCAATCGCGCGCATCAGGGCGAGTTCCGTATCCGTCTCATCCTTCTCCGCGGGAAAAACATGGATTGTCTCCGGGCACTTTTCCCGGAAATAGCGCAGCACGTCCGGATCCGCCGAATCAAAGTCTCCCCATATCTCATCCGGCAAAACATCCGCTATCCGGCAAAAATTCAGGCCGGAGTCCGCGCTGATCACGGAATTCCAATTTTCTGCCGCTATCTGTTTTTTTGCAAAAGGGAGGTCAATCTGACCTCCCGTAATAATGAGACAATTCACACGCACTTATCCTTTCTATTTGCAAGTTGCAGAGAGTCCTGCTTCACTCTCCCATGACACTCAGGAACTGTCTGACATTCTCCTCGATATCACCTTTAAAAATGGCGCTTCCCGCTACAATGATATTCGCCCCCGCATCCAGTATCTCCCGCAGATTATTCAGTGTCACGCCGCCGTCCACCTCGATATCGGTCTGACAGCCTTTCCGGTTGATCATCTCCCTGAGATCACGGATTTTCTGCAGCGTGTAGGGGATAAATTTCTGTCCGCCGAAGCCGGGATTAACCCCCATCAGCAGAACCATATCCAGATCCGGTAGAATATACTCCAGCGAGGAGAGCGGCGTAGCCGGATTCAGCACCGCGCCGGCCAGCAGACCTTTGCTGCGAATCTCATAGATGGTGCGGTCCAGATGCCTGCAGGACTCCACATGAACCGTAATCAGATCCGCTCCCGCGGCAGCAAAATCATTTACATAGCGGATGGGATTTTCAATCATCAGATGAACGTCAAAAATGCGGTCTGTGCAGCCCCGGATCGACTCAATCACCGGCACTCCGTAGGATATATTCGGCACAAACATTCCATCCATCACATCGATGTGCACATACTGGGCGCCTGCCCGGTCCAGCTGCCTGATCTGTTCCCCCAGTCTGGAAAAATCTGCTGCTAAAATTGAAGGCGATAAACAGTTCATAGTATTCTCCCCTCAGTATCTTTTCTTATCTTTTAACTCTTTGTATATCTGTTCATAATTGCCATACCGGCTGCGGCTGATCTTTCCATCCTCCACCGCCGCCTTCACCGCACAGCCCGGTTCGCTTAAGTGACTGCAGCCGCGGAAACGGCATCGATCCCGATATAACTCAAATTCCGGGAAAAAAAACTCTAGAGTATCTGCTTTCATCGGCAAACATCCGTCCTCTGACTTTGTTTTCTGTGCATCTGACCGCTCATAATCAACCGAAAGCGAACTGAACCCCGGCGTATCACAGATAAACGTATCACATTCAGCTGCAATCAGCTCCGCATGGCGGGTCGTATGCCGCCCTCTCTGAATCTTTTCGCTGACTTCCCCGGTCTCCATCTGTGCATGAGGAGTCAAAAGATTGATCAGCGTTGACTTCCCGACGCCGGAAGGACCGGCCACCGTGCTTGTCTTCCCACGAAGCTGTTCCCGTATGGGTGAAACGCCCTCCCCGGTCACGGCACTGAAAAAGAAAACCGGATAACCGGCAGTCTCATAAGCCTCCCTTACTCTGACAACATCCTTCTTAGCCGCCAGATCCAGCTTATTCATACAGATCACCGTGGGAACCTGCTGCTGCTCCATCATAACCAGAAAACGGTCCAGGAGGTTTAAATTCGGCTCCGGCGATGCCAGCGCAAAAATAATCAGCGCCTGATCAATGTTCGCCACAGCCGGCCGGATCAAGGCATTTTTTCGCGGAAGAATACAGGTGATGTTCCCCGTCCGCTCTTCCTCATCAATCACATCCAGCTGCACCAGATCTCCCACCAGCGGTTTTCTGTTCTGTTTCCGGAAAATTCCCCGTGCTTTGCATTCGTAAACGCCGGATTCCGCTGTGTAAACATAGTAGAACCCGGCGATTCCTTTTATAATTCTGCCCTGCATAGGCTATTCTTCATGGAATGTAAGGGACTCCTCCTGCGGATCCGAGGTCACTACATTTCCATCATCATCGTAATAATACCAGGTAATCACCAGCAATCCGCTATCCGCCCCTGTAATGCCGGTCGCCGAAACAGTAAACGGGAATGTCGTGACATTAGTCCAGGAATCAATCAGCTCGTCGCTCTCCGCCTTATAGAGCTCCATATCCGCATAGGCAACCGTCACATTAGTGGGAGCTTTCACATTTGTCTTGACATAATATGTCACTTCCTCCGCGCCCTTGCTCACCACAAGATCCACGGAAGATCCCATATCCGCGTATGTCCCGGAATCAACGCTCTGGCTGATAACGTATCCTTCCTCCACCGTATCGCTGTATTCCTGTGTCACCGTACCGACATTCAGACCTGCGTCACCGAGTGCCGATTTTGCATCACTCTCCGTCTTACCGGTCACACTTGGCACTTTGGTCGTCTCACTTCCCTGGCTGACATAAATCGTAACCGTGTCGCCCTCCGTCGCCGTGCTTCCGGCTGACGGACTCTGGCTGATGACTTTTCCGGCCTCCACAGAGCTGTCATACTGGAACTCCCGGGATGCTTTCAGCCCCTTGTCCTCAAGAGTCGTAACAGCGGCATCTGAAGTATTGCCGACCACATTGGGAACCGTCACCGTCACTGCCTCCGGTTCAACGGCAACAACAACATAGATGGTGGTGCCTTCCTCGACCATTTCTCCCTCATCCACATCCTGGGAAACAATCTGTCCCGGCTCATAATCCTCAGTTTCTTTCTCACTCTCCTGCGCCACAGACAGCCCCAGATCCTCCAGTGCGTCTTCCGCTTTCGTAAGAGTCATACCGGTCAGGTCGATCATCTCCACCTGACCGGCAGTCTCATCCGAAGTTTCCTCTACATTTTCTTCTACAGTCGTCTGTGTATCATCGGTCGATTTCTTACTAAAATCTATCAGGCCAAAAAAATTCCCCACTATATATACGACAACAGCAATAATAATAGCCAGGACAACAATCATCAGTACTCTGACAATCTTTTCCATTTTAGAATTTACAGGACCATCTTCTTCATCGTCGTCCTCATCATCATCGTCATAGATATAAGCGTACTTTCCATTCCTGTCCTCGTCATCATCATCATCATCGTCCACATCCGCGGTACTATTCTTAATTTCCTGTACCTCTTCGTCACTCATGATACGGGTTTTACCCGCAAGCGGGGAATCGAGCGTAACAAAATCCTCATTCGGTGTCAACAGCGACTTCCGCAAATCAACCAGAAGATCTTCCATGGAAGCATACCGGCGGTCGGCACTCTTCTGCGTGCATTTCAGAATGATTTTCTCCAGGCTGATGGGAAGATCAGACGCATACTCGGACGGCACCACCATTTCATCCTGCAGATGCTTGATGGCGACCTCCACCGTACTGTTTCCATCAAAAGGTACCCGCCCGGTCACCATCTCATACATCACAATACCCAGGGAATAAATGTCGCTGGTATTGCTGACATATCCATTTCTCGTCTGCTCCGGCGAGGCATAGTGAACCGAGCCCATCACATCCGCATGGATCGTATGCTCAGAAACCGCACGGGCAATACCGAAATCTGTGACCTTTACCTTGCCATCCGTAGAAATCATAATGTTCTGCGGCTTGATATCTCTGTGAATGATATTCTTGGCGTGTGCCGCCTGGATGCCGCGCGCCACCTGAATCGCGATACTTAAAGTCTCCTTATAATTGAGCTGTCCTTTCTTCTCAATATAAGTCTTTAATGTGATTCCCTGCACATACTCCATGATAATGTAATGAAAATCATCCTGCGACCCGACATCGTAGACATTCACAATATTCGGGTGCTCCAGTCCGGCCGCTGACTGAGCCTCCGCCCGGAATTTCGAGACAAAATTCATATCCTCACAGAACTCCGCCTTCAGCACCTTGATTGCCACACATCTGCCCAGGGTCAGGTCCCTGGCCTTATATACATCAGACATTCCTCCTGCGCCGATCTTTTTTTCTATCTCATAACGACCGGCAATCATCATTCCGCTCTCTATCATCTGCATTTACCTCTCAAGTTCAGGATCTATCAATATCACAGTGATATTATCCTTACCACCATTTTTATTTGCAAGTTCCACTAAATATTCTGTCTTTTTCACCAGATTGTCACAACCATTTATAATCCGGCAGATTTCCTCGTCCTCGACCATCCCTGTCAGACCATCGGAGCACAGAAGAATACGCTCTCCCGGTTCCAGCTCTGTCGAGAAAAGATCAGCCTGCACATAATCATCCACACCGACAGCCCGGGTGATGATATTGCGATCCGGATGCTGTCTGGCACGCTTCTCATCGATCTCTCCCAGCCGAACCATCTCCTGAACGAGAGAATGGTCCCTGGTAATCTGACGGATACCGCTGCCGACAAGGTACAGCCTGCTGTCTCCTACATTCGCTGTAATCAGAACAGAGCCGGTCAGCACGGCAGCCACAACCGTGGTCCCCATCCCGTATGTCTCCGGATGCTGTCTGGAGTGTGTCCGCAGCGCATCATTGGCACATTGGATGCAGTCCGCAAGAACCTCACGAGGATCACTCTTCTGCGAAGCACGCGCAGCTGCGACAATCGTCTCCACCGCACAGCGGGAAGCAAACTCGCCGGCATTGTGACCTCCCATCCCGTCCGCAACAAGGAACAGATTGGGAAGCTTTCCCACCGGATCTTCCGATGAGAAAAAATAATCCTGATTCATCTCTCGCCTGATTCCAATATCAGTCAGGGAACTTATTCTCATGTTAAAGTGCCCGCCTTTCCGCATATCTTCTGCACGCCTGTCCAATTCACGAAAAAACGCACAAAGAATGCCACTTTGCTCATTTTAGCATAAGAAAAGAAAAAGGACAAGGTCTATCCGCCCTGTCCTTAATGAAATTTACTCTATTTGTCTGCATATCTCTTGCGCAGCTGTCCGCAGGCGCCGTCGATATCCCTGCCCATTTCCCTGCGGACAGTGCTGACAATCCCGTGATTTTCCAGCTTCTTCTGAAAAGCGTACACTGCCTGCCGCTCCGGCTGCCGGTAATCCCGCTCTTTAATCGGGTTAACCGGAATCAGATTGACATGGCAGTGAAGCCGTCCAATCAATCCAGCCAGTTCCGCAGCGTCCTGTCCTGAGTCATTGACCCCGGCCACCAGACTATACTCTATCGTAATCCTGCGCCCGGTCTCCTCAAAATAATACGCACAGGCATCGACAAGCTCATGAATCCCATAAGCTTTAGCGACCGGCATCAGGCGCTCCCTCTTCTCCTGGTTAGGTGCATGGAGAGAAATCGCCAGCGTGATCTGGAGCTTTTCTCCGGCCAGCATTCGTATCTTCGGAACAATTCCACAGGTGGAGACCGTAACATTTCTCTGACTGATATGCAGACCGTGCTCGTCGGTCAGCATACAGAGAAAAACAAGAAGATTTTCATAATTATCCAGCGGCTCACCGGTTCCCATTACAACCACATTGGAAACCCGTTCCCCGGTATCCGCACTGATCCGGTATATCTGTTCCAGCATCTCCGCCGGGGTGAGATTGCGCACCAGCCCGTCCAGAGTGGATGCACAAAAGCGACAGCCCATCCGACAGCCCGCCTGGGAAGAAATACAGACAGAATTGCCGTGCTTGTAGCGCATCAGAACGCTCTCCACCATCTGCCCGTCCGCCAGACGGAACAGGTATTTGCGGGTACCGTCCAAAGCAGAAACCTGACATGCTTCCTGCTTTAACACGGTAAAAACACACTCTTCGCGAATTTTTTTCCGGAGAGCAGCCGGAATGTTGCTCATGGCGTCCGGGCTGTCCGCAAGCTTCTGATGCATCCACTGGTAAAGCTGCGCCGCACGGAATTTTTTCTCCCCGTTTTTCAGAATCCACTCCGTGAGAGAGTCCAGGGGGAGAGATTTTATGTCGGTTCTTTCCATATGTAAAACCTCTTATTTTCTATCGACGGCTGATTTTCGCTATGTAGAAGCCGTCGCAGCCCTCGTCCGGGAGATACTGCCGCTCTGACACGAGAAAAAACTGCGGATGCCGGCTCAAAAACCATGCCGTGTTTTCCTCATTTTCCTCTGCAGTCATCGTGCAGGTGCTATACATGAGCGTGCCGCCGGGCTTTACATAACGCCAGACCACTTCCAGTATTTTTTTCTGTAATTCGGAGAGTTCCCGGATGCCTTCCTCAGAGGCGCGGTATTTGATGTCTGTCTTGCGGCCGATGACGCCCAGCCCGGAGCAGGGCAGATCTGCGATGACTATATCCGCTTTTTCCTCCATCTCCGGGTCAAAAACAGTAGCATCACAAACCACCTCCCGAATATTCTTTGCCCGGCAGAGGCTGATATTTTCCCGGAGAAGATCAACATTAGATTCTGTCAGATCCAGCG
>JAJQAD010000005.1 GCA_021204005.1 Clostridiales bacterium | reverse complement strand
CTTCAGGATCAGATCACAGGCTCTGTGAATCCGGACCTGATTTAAATACTCCACCGGCGTCATGCCGATGTTCTCCTCAAACAAACGGCGGAAGTGAGATTCGCTCACATGGCAGACGGCAGCAATCTCAGAAATTTTCATCGGAGAATCGTAATGCGTGCGGATATACTCCAGCGCCGGCCGGATCTGATCAAAACCGGTCTTTACCTTAAGCCCTTCCGGCATCACGGCAGTGCCCGTATTCACCCGCGCTACGTTGATCATCAACGCAAGGGTAAGACCTCGTACACTTTCCCGATAGAGGGGATCCCGTTTGTCACGCATTTCGTTCAGGATAGTCTGGATAATAACGGACAACTCCGGAACGGATTCTTTTAAACCCAGAAAAGGCTTTCTGCTCACCCTCTCCAGCATTTTCTGCTGAAAGAGAAGATCGTCCGGATACATCGCCTGCAGCACCTTTTCCGCATCCACAAACAGATATTCCCATTGGCTCTCCGAGTCTCCGTTGCTGATGGTTGTGTGAGGATAATTGGCAGGAATCACGGTAAGAGTGCCCTCTTCGTAATCCCAGTCCTCGTCTTCCATCCGCATAACCCCGTTTCCGCTGCGGCAGACGCCGATTTCCAGGAGATTATGAAAATGCATCAGATTCTCATATTTTCTCTTCCATGCTCCCCCCTGAAGGGCAATCAGAAACTCATTCTGCGGAATCTCATAATACCTGAGTTCTACTTTTCCCTTTGTCTTCTTCATTGCAAAAACACCTTCTGCGGATAGCGGAGCTTCAGCATGCGCAGGATTTCTTCATCCAGATCCATAAGCAGCTTAATCTTACTGCCTTCCTTTTCTCCTGTCTTGATAATGACCGTATAATAAGGGACATTGTCCTGATAGGAGGTATAATCGTATTTTTTTATCTTCTCCGTCCCGCCCTTTTTCTTGTATTTTAAGACGGTCTCATGATCCGGCGGCGCAATGACTTCCAGATTCTTGTAGTAAAGCACCTGGCTTTCCCTGCTGCGGCTTTTTCCGTAAATCGTCTCTACCGTAAAATTTTCCTCCTCAAAGGTATACTCAAACCCCGAACAGGTAAATCCCGTATACAGAAAATACAGCCCGGCCATCAAAAGCGCCGGCATAAAGTAACCATTCTCGAAAATGATGCCACACAGGACAAAAATAACGGTAAAAACAATCATCGCTCTCTGCAGCGGTTTGGAAAATTTCTTCGGTTTTCGCGTGATATGCCTCGATATTGTGTACATAAATAAAACCTGTTTTACGCGGCTACCCGTTCCTTTTGCAGCCGCGTCCTTTCCTGTAAACTTCCCCGGATTGCAGGATCGGGCACACGATAACAGAATTACCGGGTTACCTTATGCCCAATCCGCGGGAACCGCCATAAAAAACGTTTCTGTTTCTTCACGGCAGTTCCGTCACTCCCCTTAAGTTTTATTAATCAGCATATCCATTCGGATTGTTGCTCTGCCATCTCCAGGAATCCGCGCACATCTCCTCAATGCCGTACTGCGCTTCCCAGCCCAGCTCCGCCTTTGCCTTTGCCGGATCGCAGTAGCACATCGCGATATCGCCGGCACGGCGGGGCTTGATCTGATAGTTGATGGGATGCCCGCAGGCCTTTTCAAACGCATGCACCACCTGCAGCACACTGTAGCCGTTGCCCGTGCCGAGGTTGTAGATGGAAACGCCCTCCTTATCGGCCAGCTTTTCGATGGCTTTTACATGGCCCACCGCCAGGTCTACCACATGGATATAATCGCGGATGCCTGTTCCGTCCGGCGTGTCGTAATCGTCGCCGAAGACGCCCAGGCACTCCAGCTTGCCGATGGCCACCTGCGCTACATAGGGAAGCAGGTTGTTGGGAATTCCCTTGGGGTCCTCGCCGATCATGCCGCTCTTGTGCGCGCCGATGGGGTTAAAGTAGCGAAGGAGCACCACATTCCACTCCGGATCGGAGGTATGGATGTCGGTGAGCACCTGCTCCAGCATACTCTTTGTCCAACCGTAAGGGTTCGTGCAAGTTCCCTTGGGGCATTCCTCTGTGATCGGGATCATGGCCGGGTCGCCGTAGACCGTCGCGGATGAGCTGAAGATGATGTTCTTGCAGCCATGGTTGCGCATTACATCCGTCAGTACCAAAGTGCCGCCGATGTTGTTGTGATAATACTCGATCGGCTTCTGTACGGACTCTCCCACCGCCTTCAGACCGGCAAAGTGAATCACTGCCTCGATCTCATTTTCTTCAAATACTTTATTCATCGCATCGCGGTCAAGGATGTCCGCCTCGTAAAATTTTAAGGTTTTTCCGGTAATCTCCTGCACGCGGTCCAGCGCTTTCTCACTGGAATTGTACAGATTGTCGACTACGACCACGTCATAGCCCGCGTTCAATAATTCTACACATGTGTGGCTGCCGATGTAGCCGGCGCCGCCTGTCACTAAAATAGTCATGGTTTTCCTCCTTAATTATAAAGTATCAATGAATTTCTGGAAATTCGCCCGTCCCTCCGGCGTGCACTTGTATACCCCGGCGTCCTCCAGTACTTTGACAAACACCTTGCCGATCTCGTCCTGCAGGATGGTTTCCACGTTCTCTTCTGTGAAAGTATAGGCATCCTTAAAGGTGTCGTACCAGTCGGCATGTTTTTCCAGCGCCTCATCCGTGCGCAGGTCTTTCCCTGCAAGGATGTACTCCGCCATGAGATCCATCTCGGATTTTAAACGGGCCGGAAGCACGGCAAGTCCCATCACCTCGATGAGGCCGATGTTTTCCTTTTTGATGTGATGCAATTCCGCATGGGGATGATAGACGCCAAGCGGGCACTCTTCTGTCGTGATATTGTTGCGGAGCGCCAGATTCAGCTCATACTGGCCGTCGCGCATGCGGGCGATCGGCGTGATTGTGTTGTGCGGCTCTCCGTCTGTCTCGGCAAAGATAAACGCATCCTCATCGGTATACCCGCGCCATTTTTTCAGAATGTGGTCTGCCAGGTCGATAACGCGCTCATCCTCTTTTCCGCGGATCCGGATGACGGACAGCGGCCAGTGAACGATTCCCGCCTCCACATCCTCATAACCGGGAACCGTGAAGGTTTTCTCCACCTCAGCCACTTCCATGGCAAAGGTATAATGCCCGCCCTGAAAATGATCATGGCTTAAAATCGAACCGCCGACGATGGGCAGATCCGCGTTGGAACCAAGGAAATAGTGCGGAAACTGCTTTACAAAATCAAACAACTTGCGGAATGCTGCCCGGTCAATCTTCATCGGCACGTGCTCGCCATTGAAGACGATGCAGTGCTCATTGTAATACACATACGGAGAATACTGGAATCCCCACTGACTGCCGTTGATGGTAATCGGGATGATTCTGTGATTCTGCCGCGCCGGGTGGTTCATCCGTCCGGCATATCCCTCATTTTCCACGCAGAGCTGGCATTTCGGATAAGCGGACTGCGGCGCCAACTTCGCGGCGGCGATCGCTTTCGGATCTTTCTCCGGTTTGCTTAAGTTGATCGTGATATCAATGTCCCCGTACACGGAAGGCGTCTTCCACTTGCGGTCCTTCGCGATACGGTCTTTGCGGATATAATTGGTCGCCACGCTGAATTTGTAATAAGCGTCTGTCGCCGTCTGCGGGCTGACCGCATAATTCTCCCGGAATGTCCGGATCACCTGCGACGGACGCGGTGTGAGACAGTTCATCAGCTTCGTATCAAACAGATCCCTGGAGACCACTCCGCCGTCCTTCAACACGCCTTTCTCCAACGCATACTCCATGATATGCTCCAGCGTGTCCGCCAGGTCGATCCCTGTCTCCTGCGCGTCATTTGCTGCTGTGGAGCCGTCCGCGCTGTAGCACTTTGCTGCCTCCGCAGGCTCCTCATAGTCATCCTTTTCCAGAACTTCAAGAATCTGGTTCGTGCTGTAGACCCGCTCCTCCTCCGGAATGAGCCCGGCGTCGATTCCATACTGAACGAGTCTTGCAATATATGTATCTACCATGTGTAATCCCCCCTGTCAGTCAAGCACCCGGCCGCCGTCGCCGATCTCCACCACATAGAAATCCGCCGCGTAACCGATCTTATCCAGATAAACCTTGCCGACATTCTCGATAAAGGATTCCACGCAGTCTTCCTTCACAATGCTGACCGTGCAGCCGCCGAATCCCGCGCCGGTCATACGGGAACCGATGACGCCCTCCTGCTCCCAGGCTGTCTCCACCAGCGTATCAAGCTCGATACCGGTCACCTCATAATCGTCCCGAAGCGAGACATGGGAGGCGTTCATCAGCCGACCAAACTCTTCGATATCGCCTTTTTGCAGCACTTCAACCGCCTTTAAGGTGCGCTGGTTCTCATACACCGCGTGTTTTGCCCGGCGCTGTCTGACTTCGCTCTTGATCAGGTCTTTGTTTGCCTCAAACTCTTCTTCCGTCAGTTCGCCAAGGGTTTTGATATCCAGCTTTGCCTGAAGCTCAGACACCGCTTCCTCGCACTCCGCACGGCGCTCGTTGTATTTGGAATCGCCCAGGCCGCGCTTTTTGTTGCTGCAGGCGATGACAATCTTGGCATCCTTTAACTCCAACGGCACATAGGTGTAGGACAAATCGCTGCAATCCAGGAAGATCGCCATATCCTTCTTTCCCATAGCAATAGAAAACTGATCCATGATGCCGCAGTTGACGCCGTTAAAATTGTTCTCACAATACTGGCCGTAAAGCGCAATATCCTGCATCGTCACATCTTCAAACCCGTAGAGATCGCGAAGCGCCACGCCGACGACTACCTCCACAGAGGAGGAAGAGGAAAGGCCGGACGCGTTGGGAATATTGCCGAAGAGCAGCATATCAAATCCGGTATCAATGTCATATCCTTTCTCGATAAACGTCCACACGACGCCCACCGGATAGTTCGTCCAGTCCGCCGCCTTATCATACACCAGGTGGTCCAGGCTGGCCTCCACGATTCCGATCTCCTCAAAATTCTGGGAGTAGAACCGCATTTCCCTGTCGTCCCGTTTCCGGACGATCGCGTAGGTGCCGATGGTCAGCGCGCAGGGAAAGACATGTCCTCCATTGTAATCGGTGTGCTCTCCGATCATGTTCACTCTGCCCGGGGCAAAATACCTGCGGATGTCGCCGCCGTCGCCAAACTTCTCCTTAAAATCCTTCATTAACTCAGTTACCATTGTACACCCTCCATAATATATTTTTAATAACCTGTCTACACATTTATCTCTGCTTTCACGCCAAGAACATCTTTATTCGCTTCCAGCACCGGATTGACGTGGTTTTTCAGAAAATTCTCCACCTGAAGCTCCGCGCGTCCGGTATATTTTGACGGATCCATCGCAGCCTGCAGTTCTTCCAGTGTCAGGCCGAAACTCTCGTCTGCGGCGATCAGCTCCAGCAGATTATTGTCCAGGCCCTCCTGTTTTACATTGGCGCCCGCTTCCATGGATAGCTGACGGATCCGCTCGTGAAGTTCCTGGCGGTCGCCGCCTTTTTTCACCGCATCCATCATAATATTCTCCGTCGCCATAAACGGCAGTTCACTCATAAGACGCTTTGTGATCACCTTGTCATAAACCACAAGGCCGTCCACCACATTGAGACAGAGGTCAAGAACCCCGTCGATCGCGAGGAATCCCTCCGCGATAGAAAGCCTCTTGTTCGCCGAATCATCTAAGGTGCGCTCAAACCACTGGGTCGCTGAGGTAATTGCCGGATTCAGAGCGTCAATCATCACATATCTGGAAATCGAGGCAATGCGCTCACTCCGCATCGGATTGCGCTTGTATGCCATGGCGGAGGAACCGATCTGATTTTTCTCAAACGGCTCTTCCACCTCCTTCAGATGCTGAAGCAGACGGATATCGTTCGACATCTTGTGGGCGCTGGCCGCGATGCCCGCCACCACATTCATCACTCTCGTATCCACTTTTCTGGAATAGGTCTGGCTGGACACCGGATAGCAGCCGGAGAATCCCATCTTCTCCGCGATCATCGGATCAATCCGGTCAATTTTTTCCTGATCCCCGTCAAACAGTTCGAGGAAGCTGGCCTGCGTGCCCGTGGTTCCCTTGGAACCGAGCAATTTTAATGAGCCCAGTACGTAATCCAGATCCTCCAGATCCATCAGAAACTCCTGCGTCCAGAGCGTCGCGCGCTTTCCCACCGTGGTAGGCTGCGCCGGCTGGAAATGGGTAAACGCCAGGGTCGGCAGCGCTTTATATTTATCCGCAAAAGCGGCAAGCTCAGCGATAACGTTGACCAGCTTTGTGCGCACCAGCTTCAGCGCCTCGGACATCAGAATGATATCCGTGTTGTCTCCCACATAGCAGGAGGTCGCTCCCAGATGGATGATGCCCTTCGCCCTGGGGCACTGTACACCGTAAGCGTACACATGGGACATCACATCGTGACGCACCAGCTTTTCCCGCTCCTTCGCGACTTCAAAATTGATATCGTCCTTGTGGGCTTTTAATTCCTCAATCTGCTCGTCGGTGATGTCCAGCCCCAGCTCCTGTTCGGTCTCGGCCAGGGCAATCCAGAGCCGCCTCCAGGTGCGGAACTTCTTTTCCGGCGAAAAAATGTACTGCATTTCCTTGCTTGCGTACCGCTCTGAGAGCGGGCTGGAATACCTGTCGTTACTCATACGTTCTCTCCTTGTTATTATTTTTCATAGTCCCCGCGAATATCTTCCTCCGGCGGTTCGAGAGGATATTCTCCCGTGAAGCAGCCGCGGCAGATGGGCAGGCCGCCTGCCATGGCGTCCAGCCGGTCGATCTGCAGGTAGGCCAGGGAATCGGCTCCAATGATCTGGCGGATGTCCTCCACAGAACGGTTATATGCGATGAGCTGCTCCCGCACCGGTATATCCGTGCCGAAATAACACGGCCACAAAAACGGCGGGGAACTGATACGCACGTGGACTTCCTTCGCGCCGCCCTCTTTCAACATATTCACAATAAGATTGGATGTGGTGCCGCGGACGATAGAATCATCTATCATGATGATCCGCTTTCCCTCCACCGCCTCACGGATAACGTTTAATTTTACCCGGACACTCTGCTGCCGGCTGCTCTGCTTCGGCTTGATGAATGTCCGCCCCACATAGCTGTTTTTCATAAATGCCACGCCGTAGGGGATGCCGGACTCCATGGCGTATCCCAGAGCCGCCGCATTGCCGGACTCCGGAACGCCGACGACCAGATCGGCATCCACCGGTGAATCCTTGGCCAGAAACCGCCCCGCCATAATGCGGGCGTCATATACGCTCACGCCGTCAAAACGGCTGTCCATCCTGGCAAAATAAATGTATTCGAAAATGCATCTGCCCTGCTTTTCCCGCGGAATGGCGTTCTTCATATCCGAGATCATCTCACCCTTGTCGTTGATCGTGACGACCTCCCCCGGCAGGACATCGCGGACAAACTCTGCGCCGATGGTGTCCAGCGCACAGGTCTCCGATGTGATAATATATGCGTTGTCCCTCTTTCCGATGCAGAGGGGCTTGAAGCCGAACGGATCCCGGGCTCCGATAAGCTTGCGCGGACTCATGACGACCAGGGAATATGCTCCCTTCATCCGATGCGTTGCGCGCTGCACCGCTTCCTCGACCGTTCCCGTGCGCAGACGCTCACGGGCGATATGGTAGGCGATAACCTCCGAATCGATCGTGGTCTGGAAAATCGCTCCGGTGTACTCCAGGTCATGGCGAAGGTCAATGGCATTGATCAGATTGCCGTTGTGCGCCAGCGCCAGCGTGCCTTTTACATAGTTTAAAACAAGAGGCTGGGCGTTCTCCCGGGTCGAAGCACCCGCCGTGGAATAGCGGACATGCCCTACGCCGATATCGCCTTTCATCGATTTTAACTGATCAGCGGTAAATCCCTCGCTGACAAGGCCCATATCCTTGTGGGATGTCACCTTCCCCTTGGGACCGTAAGTCTCGCTGACCGCGATACCGCAGCTTTCCTGTCCCCGGTGCTGCAGTGCAAACAACCCGTAATAAATGGTGGAGGCCACATCAGCTCCGTCCAGATCGTAGATTCCGAAAACGCCGCACTCCTCATGAAGCTTCTCTGAGGCCGCAGCTTCCTGTATCATCTCCTGCATGATTTCCTCCATGCTCCTGTTGTCAGCTTAATTAGAATTTGCTTCCCGTCAGTAACTCAAACGCTTCTTTATACTTTTCCACCGTCTTCTCAATCACCTCATCCGGGAGCAGGTAATCGCTGTCCGGGTTGGCTTTCAGCCAGTCTCTCACAAACTGCTTGTCATAGGACGGCTGGCTCTTGCCGGGCTCGTAGCCTTCGAGCGGCCAGAACCGGGAGCTGTCCGGTGTCAGCATCTCGTCGGCAAGAATGACATTGCCTTCCTCGTCGAGTCCAAATTCAAACTTTGTATCTGCAATAATGATGCCTCTGCTGTAAGCATACTCCGCACATTTCTTATACAGAGCAAGCGTATAATCCCGCAGTTTCGATGCGTACTCCTCACCCCGCCCCGGGAACTGTTTCTCCAGAAGCTCCACGGTCTGCTCATAGCTCACGTTCTCGTCATGATCGCCGATTTCCGCCTTTGTCGACGGCGTGTAGATAGGCTCCGGCAGCTTCTCCGACTCTTTTAAGCCCTCCGGCAGACGGATGCCGCAGACAGTACCGTTCTTCTGATAGCTCGCCCATCCGCTTCCCGTAATATAGCCGCGGACGATGCACTCCACCGGCAGCATGTTCAGCTTCTGACATTTCATGCTGTTGCCGTCAAAACGCTCGTTCCGGAAAAACTCCGGCATATCCGCCACATCGGTGGAAATCATGTGGTTCGGCAGAATATCTTTCGTAAAGTCAAACCAGAACTTCGACATCCGGGTCAGAATCGCACTCTTGTCCGTCACCTTGTTCTTTAAAATCACATCAAATGCGGAGATCCGGTCCGTCGCCGTCATAATCAGGCTGTCGCCGATATCGTAAATCTCCCGCACTTTTCCCTCTTTTACAGGCTTGTACTCTCTCATCATTCCTCTTCCCTTCCTGAAACTGATCATCGGTTGGCTGTTTCCGCCGATATATATGAGCGAAAACCATTACTATAATAACGCAAAAACAACCACACTTCAACTGATTTCTTTGCAAAAGTAATCATATTTCAGTCTGCAATAATTAAAAAACAAATTCCTTTCAACCTCTATTGGTATTTCTCTTGACTTCGCCGTACGAACTATATTATAATCAAATCACAAAAATTTTAGCCGAACGGCTCAAAACATTCTCTTTTACCATATTTTTTCGCCGTACGGCTTTCTTGCACAGCCGCAGGAGAATATGAACCCCAAGGTTCAAAATCATAATCAGAATTACAGACACTACTATTTATGACCTTTTAAATCTAACACTCTCACGAAATGGAGATTAACATGAAAATCATGAGTTCCTCAGACCTTGGTGCAGCCATAAGGGCAAGACGAAAAGAACTCCATTATACCCAGGCTTTTTTATCAGAGTTTACCGGACTGAGTGTCAGCTTTATCTCTGACCTGGAAAATGGAAAACCCACTGTGGAATTTGAAAAAGCGCTGACCCTTGTCAATATTCTCGGCATGGATCTATCTGTTGAAGCACGCGGATAGCATGGCCGGGAGAAAAACATGTATGATCAGAGCACTTTCTTATTTATAACATGATACAAGGGATAAAAGGTCGAAAATCGAATGCTTGCATTCGCATTTACGACCTAGGGACCGCAAAAACATGAGGAAGTAGCAAATTTGACCATTTTTTGGTCAAATTTAGCGGATTCCGAATGTTTTTAGGATTGCGGGAGCGGTTTTTGCGGAGCAATCCGTAGTATCATTTTTAGGCAGGAGACAGGAGATAGAAGACAGGAGAGAGAGGAGAGACCTTATGAAGAGAATCGGAATGCTGACCAGCGGCGGCGACTGTCAGGCTCTGAACGCGGCGATGCGCGGCGTGGTGAAGGGTCTGGCCAGCAGCGGCGACGAGCTGGAGATATACGGATTTTATGACGGGTACAGGGGGCTGATCTACAGTGATTACCGCTTCCTGACATCTCAGGATTTTTCGGGGATCCTGACGAAGGGCGGGACGATCCTGGGTACATCGAGGCAGCCGTTTAAAACGATGCGGGTGCCGGACGAGAACGGTCTGGATAAGGTCGAGGCGATGAAGCATACCTATCACAAGCTTAATCTGGACTGTCTGGTGA
>JAJQAD010000161.1 GCA_021204005.1 Clostridiales bacterium | reverse complement strand
ACCAGCCCTCCTGTTTTTCATATATTGCGAACAAAGGATGACTTATGTTATACTCATCATAGTATGATACAAAGGTTAAAAAGTGTCGCCCTGCGGCACTTCGCGCGAGCGGTTGTACCCACGGGGCAGACCCGCAGCAAAATTTTCCTATCCGCGAGCTATACCCGGGCAGGAGCCGTTCACCAAAGCAGCATCCTATATCCGAAACTACAAAATCCTGATAATTATAAGAGAAAGGTGTGAAAAAAGTATGAATTCTGTCGATCAATTAAAACAATGGGTAAAGGAATCCGATAACATCGTATTTTTCGGCGGAGCCGGTGTCTCCACCGAGAGCGGCATCCCCGATTTCCGGAGCGTGGACGGCCTGTACAATCAGAAATATGATTATCCGCCGGAGACGATTTTAAGCCACACCTTTTATATGGAAAGAACAGATGAATTTTTCCGCTTCTACCGGGACAAAATGCTGGAGCTGGACGCAAAACCCAACGCCGCACACTTAAAGCTGGCGGAGCTGGAACAGGCGGGCAAATTAAAAGCTGTCGTCACGCAGAATATCGACGGACTCCACCAGGCAGCCGGAAGCAAAACCGTACTGGAGCTCCACGGCAGCGTCCACCGCAATTACTGCCTCAAATGCGGCAAAGAGTACAACGCCCGCCAGATCAAGGAATCCGTCGGCGTGCCCCGCTGCAGCTGCGGAGGCCAGATCAAGCCGGATGTGGTTCTCTATGAGGAAGGGCTTGATTCCCAGACCATCCAGGATTCCATTTACTACATCAGCCAGGCGGATGTACTGATCATCGGCGGCACCAGCCTCGCCGTCTATCCCGCCGCCGGTCTGATCGACTACTACCGCGGCAAAAAGCTGGTATTGATCAATAAATCAGCCACCCCCATGGACCGCAGGGCGAACCTGCTGATCCAGGATTCGATTGGAAAAGTGTTCTCCCAGCTGGAGGTGTAACCATGACCTATGATTTTGAAGTCGGCGACATAGTCAGATTGAAAAAAAAGCATCCCTGCGGCTGTTTCGAGTGGGAAATTCTTCGTGTCGGCGCTGATTTCCGGCTGAAGTGTCAGGGCTGCGGGCATATGGTGATGGTGCCGCGGACGCTGGTGGAGAAAAATGCGCGGGGGCTGCAAAAAAAGCTGCAAAAAAAATCCTGATTTTCTCTTGCCTCATCGAGATTTTTATGCTATGATTTGGATTCGTGATATACAAGTTCCTTGCTCTCGGACGTATAATAGAGGGCCATTAGACCAAAAGGAGGTAAGATTAGCATGAACAAGTATGAGTTAGCATTGATTGTGAGTGCCAAAATCGAGGATGATGACAGGACAGCCGTTGTCGATACCGCAAAGGGTTATATCGAGCGCTTTGGCGGCACGGTGACAGAGGTTGAGGAATGGGGCAAGAAGAAACTGGCCTATGAGATCCAGAAGATGCCCGAGGGATTCTACTACTTCATCCAGTTCGATGCACCGGGTGAAGCTCCGGCTGAGATCGAGCGTCGCGTGCGCATCATGGATCATGTACTTCGGTTCCTGATCGTCAGAAAAGACGAGGCATAGTCGAAGAAAGAAGGCTTTTATGAACAGAGTTATATTGATGGGACGTTTAACCAGAGATCCCGAGATCCGCTATTCACAGAACGACCAGACCATGGCGATTGCCAGATATACACTGGCTGTAGACCGCAGAGGCCGCAGAGACAACAACGATGGTCAGCAGACCGCTGATTTTATCAGCTGCGTTGCTTTCCGCCAGCAGGCGGAGTTCGCGGAGAAGTACCTGCGCAAGGGTATGAAGATTGCCATCACCGGCAGGATTCAGACCGGCAGCTACACGAACCGTGACGGACAGAAGGTCTACACCACCGACGTCATCGTGGAGGATCACGAGTTCTGCGAGAGCAAGAACGCCAGCGCAAACGCGGGCGGTTTTGCACCGGCAGCGGACAGCAGACCGGCGCCCAGCAGCGCGGTCAGCGATGGTTTCATGAATATCCCGGACGGGATTGATGAGGAACTTCCCTGGAATTAAGCGTTAAGGAACGAATTCCGGCGCGGAACATCACATTTTCCATTCCGGTTTATCCGGATGGAGACAATCAGGAGGTAAACAATCATGGCTTACGATAAAGAGAGAAGAAGCGATTCTCCGGCAAAGCGGAGAGGCGGACGCAGGAGAAAAAAAGTCTGCGTATTCTGCGGCAAGGACAATGTCATTGACTACAAGGACGTCAACAAATTAAAGAGATACGTCTCTGAGCGCGGCAAGATCCTTCCGAGAAGAATCACCGGCAACTGCGCGAAGCATCAGCGCGCCATCACGGTAGCGATCAAGAGAGCTCGCCATCTGGCGCTTATGCCCTACATCGCTGAGTAAAAAGTTATTTTATCAGATTGGAAACAGGCATCCGCTTGACCCGGGTGCCTGTTTTTTCGCGTTGACAGTGCCCAGCTCACATGCTAAGATATGTCTGCTGAAACGACTTTCGGATTCTATTTAACTATCTGATTCCGAAATATTTAACACAGGAGGGAAATACATGTTAGATAAAAATGTAGCTGCATTACTAAACGATCAGATCAACAAAGAATTCTACTCCGCGTACCTTTACCTTGATTTTTCCAATTATTATAAGGACGAAGGACTGGACGGATACGCGAACTGGTATTTCATCCAGGCGCAGGAAGAGCGCGACCACGCTGTTCTCATGCTGCAGTATCTTCAGAATAACGGGGAACGCATTACGTTAGAGGCGATCGCAAAGCCTGACAAAACATATACCGATCTGGCAGATCCGCTGAAATTCGGTCTGGAGCATGAGCGCTATGTAACCTCTCTCATCAACAATATTTACGCGGCGGCATTGAAAGTAAATGATTTCCGGACCATGCAGTTTCTCGACTGGTTTGTAAAAGAACAGGGCGAGGAGGAAGACAACGCGGAGACAAATCTGAAGCGCTACCAGCGTTTCGGCTCCGATATGAAAGCGCTGTACGATCTGGACAGTGAGCTTGCGGCAAGGGTTTACACTGCGCCCTCCCTTGTACTATAAGAGAGCATAAATTTTCCGGGGAAATCTATTCCCCGGATTTTTCTTTTTCATCAAGATATTTTCACGGTCAATGTCCAGCTCTTCATAATTTATTCCCGAAGTCAGGCCTCACAACTCACATCATCACCTGCAATATATGTTCGACCGTATTCATTAAAAAAGAATCTTTACCGAAGCTTATTCCCCACAGTTCATAACATCCATATCAATCATAATCTACCACAACCTTAATTGCCCCGCTGGACGGATTTGACACTGTTTCAAAAGCCTCTATAATCCGATCATGAGGGAAGTGATGCGTAACAATCTGATTTACTTTTGTCTTATGATCTGTTACATGGTTTAAGGCCTCTATAATATCCGACATATCATATCCGCAGGATCCTTTTAGGGAAAGACGGCTGGCGGAAAACGGCGCGATTGGAAACGCAATCGGGTTCCTGTAAATAGCAACGATAGAAACTCTGGCGTCCGGTTTAGCGAAAGATATCACCTGATCCAGAATGCCCGGTGCTCCGGCGCAATCAATATATACGTCGACATCCGCACATTTTACCATAAACTTATTTTCCACCGTTCCGAACCTAGCGAATATAAATTCTTTAAGGTCACCGTCTGTCGAAGAATTGAAAGGAATGCCGCCCATCTCTTTCGCGAGGCTAAGGCGATCCTCATTCAAATCTACGACAACAGGATTTGTCACACCGGCAGCCAGAAGCGCGTTCAGTGTGCATAAACCGATAGTTCCGGCGCCGAAGACAACCACATGCTCATATGGTTTTACATCGACACAGTTTTTCCCATGCGTTCCCACTGCAAGCGGCTCCAAGATGACTGCCTCATCAAAAGGAACGCTCTCTTGCAGCTTAAAAAGGTTATTTCCATACTGCGCGTCCTCTACCAGCACATACTCCGAAAATGCTCCTGCCAAATCACAGCTGAGCATTCCGTTTCTCTTACAGGTCATCGGGTTGATAAAAACACGGTCTCCAACGGCGATATCTGTAATATTTTTACCAATAGACGAGACCACGCCGACCATCTCGTGTCCAAACTGTCCGTCCAAACCAAAAGTACCTTTCGGAAAAATGCCAACCGTCTCACCACCCAAGCGATACGCTGTAATGTCAGAGCCACAGATCGCTGCCCGCTTTAGCTTTACGATGACATCATCCGGACCCGCTTCCGGAACCGGACGCTCTTCCATGCGGATATCCTCCGGGCCATAATAAATCAAAGCTTTCATGATTACTCCTCCACTCCTAATGCGGTACTGAATCTTTCCTGGCGAAATAATTTGATTTTTTTCATGGTTTCTTTTTTTACTGCCTCTACTGTATACGGAATCAAATCGGTCAGACCTGTTTTTCCCGCTTCTAAGGCCTCCTTCTGGGCAGATGCAGCTGCCATATTAATATCCGTAAAAATATTCACCTTACTGATTCCCTTCTGAATAGCCATACGGAAGTCCGAATCTGCCAGCCCGGATCCGCCGTGTAGGACAAGCGGAACAGATATCGTATTCGCAATGGTTTCAATACGTTCAAAATCCAGCTTCGGCGGCAATTTGTAGGCACCGTGTGATGTGCCTACTGCGATTGCAAGTGCATCTACTCCGGTTCGATCTACAAAATCCCGTGCCATTTCCGGATCGGTATAAAATTGTGTCGGATCATTGCTTTCATCATCTGCATTTCCTACGTGTCCCAGCTCACCTTCTATTGTAGCACCGCAGGAATGTGCAATATCTGCCATTTCCTTTACTTTTCTTACGTTATCCTCATAGCCTTCTGTGGAGCAGTCATACATAATAGATGAAAATCCAAGCTCCAGTGCTCTCAGGCAAGTTTCTTTTCTCAAACCATGATCCAAATGAACCACTACCGGAACAGCTGCTTTTTTAGCCATCGGAATCAGGAAATAAGACAATTCCTCCAGCGGTCCATATGGCAACAGCACTTCTGCTGTTCCGAAAATAACAGGAGAGTTTTCCTCCTCTGCCGCTTCGATAATACCCCTGGCCATTTCAAGATTCACCGAATTAAATAACCCGACTCCGTATTTTCCTTTTTTTGCCGGTATTAACACATCATTTAAATTTACAAGCATCTTATGTCCCTTTCTCTACTTTACTTTATTCCATCCATCTGAAATCTTTTTCTTTAACTCATCCAGACTCTTTAATCCGCCTAATGCATCATAGGCTGTAACACAGGACGCTCCCGTTGCCGCAGCAAGATGCATGCACATTTCCGGGCTTTCCTCATTTAAAATCGAAGTCAAAAACGCCGCGATGCTGGTATCTCCGGCACCGGTTCCGGACAATACACAGTCCGGCGCATAACTTTTTTCAAAAATTTCAAGTCCGGACCAGACATTCGGATTTAATACACCCGCAACCTCATCTGCATTTTTATCAAATTGTACTGTAAACTGATCTTTCTCAGCAGTTTTTAAATATAACCCGGGAGCTCCGCACTTAATCAACATGACATTTGTACCCCAGGAAAGGCAGGTATCCGCCAACGGTCTGATATCACTTTCCCAATCCAGCACATCTGTAATATCTCTGTCACCTGCGCGCTTTTTCCATTCCTGGAAACGGTAAGGATCAATCATAAAACATAACTCTTCTACGCTTGGAACAAATAAATCCACATGAGGAAGCACTCTTTTTAACAATGCAATCCAGTCTACTTTTCCAGAATCCGAATTTGGATCTACGGAAGCCATATCCATAGACGTAATTGCTCCCGCCTTTTTTGCGCGAATAAAAAGCTTCTCCAATTCTTCCCCGTCATTTTGGTACATTTGCTTCATCAGAGGCGGATATCCAAAATGAAATAAGGATGCCCCTGTCAATGCTTCCTCTGTCACATCATCAGAAGAAAAAGTATCATTGGTTCCGGCATTATGCAGAAAAATACGATCAATTCCCTGAATTGCAAGAATAACAGAGTATGAGCTTGACTCATTCTCAACTACAACCATTCCGCTATCTGCATTATATTTGCGCAAAATACTTAATATCATTTCGCCGAATGCATCCTTTCCGACTTTTCCGATCAAGGATACATTAGCACCTAATTTTTTCATACCCAAACCGGTATTTGCGACAGCGCCGCCCGTGTGGACATCTGCTTTCCCCATTTGGATCAGCTGGCCAGGCTGCAACAAATCACTAATTTGGTTGTATGATTTATCTTCATAAAATACAGGCGTAATATCCAGACAGATATGACCTGCCACGATTACTTTCTTATTCATACCATGACCATCCCTTATAACCTGCCCGCAGCACATCCTATGGATGTGCCGCAAGCGAAGGTCACTACTTATTGATTAATCATTCTTTAATGCATCATCAAACGCAACATCCGATGGAGCAAAATTCATTCGCTTTGTAAATTCACAAGCCTCAGTTGCTCCAAATACCCGCTCCATACCGCTATCTTCCCATTCGATAGAAAGCGGACCTTCATAGCCCTTCTGATTTAATACACGAATGATATTATCAAAATCAACATCACCGTGTCCCGGAGAAACAAAGTTCCAACCCCTTCGCTGATCTCCGAATGTAATATGAGATCCCAGAATACCATTTCGTCCGTTTAAGTTTAATTTAGCATCTTTAATATGTACATGGTATACTCTGTCATAGAAATCATATAAAAACATCGCCGGATCTAAACCCTGCCAAATCAAATGACTTGGATCGAAATTAATGCCGAGAGTTTCTCTATATTCAAATGTTTCCAGAAGCTTCTTTGTGCTCCAGTAATCATATGCAATTTCTGTAGGATGCACTTCCAATGCAAACTTCACGCCGCATGCATCGAATTCATCAAAAACAGGTGACCAAAGATTCTTCATTGTCTGGTAAGCTTCTTCAATCTGCTCTTCGGAGGTTTGCGGGAAGGAATACCACATTTTCCAAATTGGCGACCCCATAAAACATGTTACGATTTTTACGTCCATATTTTTTGCCGCCTGAGCTGTATATTTCATTTCTTCAATAGCCCATTTTTGAATTGCCTCCGGATTTCCTGCATATTCTTCAGGCGCAAATCCATTCAAGCGCGGATCATATGCATATTTCAAAGAATCTCCGACACACTGACCGGTCAGATGGGCGCCGATTGCCCAGCATCCCAAATCATATTTTTCCAATGTCGTTTTTACTTCCTGAACATATGCCGGATTTGTTGCTGCCTTTCTTACGTTTAACTGTCCCCACGTTGCAATCTCTAAGCCCTCATAGCCCATTTCGTGTGCCGTTTTACATACATCCTCCAAAGACAAATCTGCCCACTGTCCCGTAAAGAATGTTACCGGTCTCGCCATTTTTTCTCCTCCTATTCATAATCCTGGAATCAGATACTACCTGCTCAATCAGCAATATCAACCCATATATTTCCCTTTTCACTGGATTCCAAACACGCCTCAACAAATTTCAATCCTTCTACTCCTGCAGATACGGTTGGAAAATCAATCATGCTTACATCGAACTCACCTTTTCCCATGGTAACAATACAATCCACATAGCTGGAATACAGGTTGCCCATAGCTTCTAACCATCCTTCCGTATGACCGGATGGTAAACGTCCGTATTTTGCTGCCGACGGATCAATCTGTGCATAGCCGCGGTGCAATTCGTGAATCATGCTATCTGCATCAATGTATATAAGTTTTTCGCTATCCTCCTGAAACCAGAGAATAGTTCCTTTCGATCCGTATATGCGAACGCGCAAACTGTTGTCACATCCGATTGCAATCTGAGATGCCCAATACATTCCGGATGCACCGTTATCGTACTCAACCATAACAAAATCATTGTCATCCAGCACGCGCCCCGGCACAACAACGTCCATTTTTGCAAGTACGCGTTTTATCTTCAATCCGGTCATTGTTGCAATCATATTTTCCACATGCGTTCCTACGTCACCCAGGGCATTACTGCGTCCGGTCTGCCTGGGATCACAGCGCCATTCGCCCTGTTTTCCGCCCCAATCATCTTCAAAGGCCAGCCATCCCTGCGGATACTCGGTCAAAACGGTTCTAACCTCGCCGATTTCTCCCTTTTGAATCATTGCGCGCGCCTGTTTTGCCGTAACATGTCCGGTATAGGTGTATGTCACCATGAATAACAGAGATTTTTCCTTTGCAATACGCTCCAACTCCTCTGCCTGCTTCAATTCAACCGTAACCGGTTTATCACAAACAACATGAATACCCGCCTCCAAAAAAGCCTTGCAGATTTCATAATGGGAAGCATTTGGTGTTACAACGACTACAAAATCTATGGCATCCTCTCTTTGTGCTTCTGCCTGTGCCATTTCTTTATAATCCGCATAACAGCGCTCTTTGGAAATCCCAAGATCTGCTCCGCATGCTACTGTTTTTTCATAATTTCTGGAAAAACATCCTGCTGTCAGCTTTGCTTTTCCGTCAACTGCTATTGCTTTGCGATGTGCATCCCCGATAAAAGCGCCGGGGCCTCCGCCCACCATTCCATATTTTAATTCAACTGCCATAAGACGCCCTCTCCTTTCCTGACCCGAATAAACCGGGAGAGTTAATTTTGCCATTTTGCGCAAGATTTCATTCTTAAGTGCCTAAGTAACCGAATATTCAGGCATCCGGATGTGCAACCACATCCATCTGCCTGTCTATTCATGATCCTTGCCAACAACTCATCAGATATAAATCTTCCATGGGAAATCTATGTCTCTGTTTTTTATACACCGGATCTCGGCCAATCCTTACTCGATTCCCATCAATAAGTTCATAACATACATCTCCAATGCTTCAAAGTCTCGCTCTTCTACACACTTTTTCTGGAAGTCATAATCGAATTTATCTACCTTTTCTTCCAATGCCTTGAAGATCTTTAAGCTGTTTTCCAGATGTTTGTAGCTGTCCTCATCTTTCGTTGTGCGCATCGCTTTTACGTCTAACCCCACATATTCGCCATGTTCGCCGTAGCCATTCTCTTTTAAGACTTTTACCTGGTTAAATGCAGCACGTAAGTTTTCAACACCGAAAGATTTGTCCTGATCGTAACGAACACCGTTCTGATCATTTAAATGAACTGTCATTAATTTATTCATTGCCAATGCAAAACCGATTTCATTTGCCGGATCTAAGCCAGCTAAGATGGCATGTGCACTCTCAAGGTTACCTCCCACACGGCTTGGGTCGATTGTTGCTGCCGAAATTGCCATAACATGGCCCATGGTTCCGCAGATGCTTCTGTCGATTGGCTCATTCGGTTTTGGTTCGATGCAAACGCGAATTTTGGGATCATACTCAAGCATTTTGTTAATTGCATCAATCAGCATCCTGGTAGCCCAAACAGGAGATTTGCTTTCTGCGCAGAGAGTGCCTTCTCTTGCCAGCCACAAAACAACCATATCTGTTCCTAACTCATTTGCGATATCGATGGAACGATATGCTCTCCACATTGCATACTCCCGATCCTCTGCAGATGTACTCATAAGCCCGCCGTCTTTTGTACGAGGATCCATCCAAAGGCGCGGTGCGACGAATTCCGCTTTCAGATTGTATTTGTCCAAAGTAGCCTTTAATTCTCTTGCCTTTTCTTTGATTTCTTCTTCTGTGTAATCATTGATATTCGGCACCGCATCATCATCATGGAACTGGATTGCTGAGAATCCCATTTCCGCAAATTTTTTATATTTTTCTTCTGCCGGTATATCTTCTCTGGTTGCAGGCCCATAAGCATCTGCTCCTGTATGTACGTTCCACGGTCCAACTGAAAATTTAAATTCTGCCATCTTAATCTCTCCTTTTAATTTTTTTGATATACTCATTGTATCGAATGCCAATATATTTAGCTCTGACTTTGCTGTTATTTATTACCGACAATTCTGCTTTTATTATCTTGCCGGACGGCAATATCCTATGCGATCACTACTTTCTCTGCCCTGGTGCCCACGAATGGTACCGGCACATACTCTGTACGGATCGTTGTTTCCAGGCGAATTTCATGTTCTCCTGCAGCTAATCCGCCTTCTCTTTCAACAAACACCGTCGCCTCATCGCCATACTCCCATTTATAGCTGGTTACTGTCTCCATCTCATCCAATGTAAAATACTGTTCGCCGTCTGCACTAAATCGAATAGCGGCGCGATCAACTTCCTCTCCGTCCACAAACACTTTTACATCATGAACCATAGAAAGCGGAATTCCCCTGTAATAAGT
>JAJQAD010000098.1 GCA_021204005.1 Clostridiales bacterium | reverse complement strand
TTCTCAGATTATGCGTCAGATGGACTTGACATAGGAATCAAAAAAGTATAAAATCAAGTAGTTGTAGTTTATGACTGATTAAATATCATTATTTATTTGTTATATGCACAATGAAACTAAATAAGGAGGTGCGCCTGAGGTGCAGACTGGTATAGCTATAGCAGTGGCAATCACGGCTGTTATCGCTGTAGTCGTCACCTTTTTCATCACGTATCGTGTGGCGTTATCCCGCTTTAAAAAGGACACGGAAGAGAAGATCGGAAGTGCGGAGGAGCGGGCACGCAGCATTATTGATGAGGCAGTGAAGAGCGCGGAGTCAAAGAAGCGGGAAGCTTCGCTCGAGATCAAGGAAGAGTCGATCCGGACGAAGAATGAGCTCGACAAGGAGATCAAAGACCGCAGAGCAGAGATTTCGCGTAACGAGAGACGTATCGAGCAGAAAGAAGCCAATCTGGATAAGAAGCTGGAAGCTGCCGAGCGCCGCGAGCAGAGTTTCGCTGCAAAGGAAGAGGACATTAAGCGTCAGAGAGCCGAGGTTGCAAAGTTAAACGAGGAACGCATTCAGGAACTGGAAAGAATTTCAGGACTCACCTCTGAACAGGCAAAAGAATATCTCTTAAAAACTGTTGAAGAAGATGTAAAACTTGATACGGCAAAGCTGATCAAAGAAATGGACAACAGGGCAAAAGAGGAAGCGGGAAAGAAAGCCAGAGAGTATGTGGTCAACGCTATTCAGAAATGTGCGGCTGATCATGTGGCGGAGACAACGATTTCTGTTGTACAGCTTCCGAATGATGAGATGAAGGGGCGGATTATCGGCCGTGAGGGACGGAATATCCGCACATTGGAGACGATGACAGGCGTAGATCTGATCATCGACGATACTCCGGAAGCCGTCATCTTGTCGAGCTTTGATCCGATTCGTCGTGAGGTGGCCCGTATCGCCCTTGAAAAATTAATCGTGGATGGCCGTATACACCCTGCCAGAATCGAGGAAATGGTTGAGAAAGCGCAGAAAGAAGTGGAGCGCGTGATCCGTGAGGAGGGTGAAGCTGCTACGCTGGAAGTGGGCGTGCACGGGATACATCCCGAGCTTGTCCGTTTGCTGGGACGCATGAAGTTCCGTACAAGTTATGGGCAGAATGCATTAAAGCATTCCATTGAGGTGGCTCAGATTGCCGGCTTGCTGGCGGCGGAGGCCGGTGTTGATGTGAGACTTGCCAAGCGTGCCGGTCTGCTTCATGATATCGGCAAGGCCGTGGATCATGAGATGGAGGGTTCCCATATTCAACTGGGCGTAGTCCTTTGCAGAAAGTATAAGGAATCTCCTATTGTGATCAATGCGGTGGAAGCACATCATGGTGATGTGGAGCCGGAATCTCTGATTGCATGCCTGGTACAGGCTGCTGATACAATTTCGGCGGCTCGTCCGGGAGCAAGACGCGAGACATTGGAAACATATTCAAGCAGATTAAAGAAGTTAGAAGACATAACTAACAGTTTCAAGGGTGTAGATAAATCTTTTGCAGTTCAGGCGGGCAGAGAAATTCGTATTATGGTGGTTCCTGAGCAGGTTAGTGACGCTGACATGGTGCTGCTGGCCAGAGATATTTCCAAACAGATTGAATCTGAGTTGGAGTATCCGGGTCAGATCAAGGTCAATGTGATTCGAGAGAGCCGTGTCACAGATTATGCAAAGTAAGACAAGGTAGCCATATTACACAGTTCGTATGATGTAGGATGGACAGATCCCCGTAAATTCTCGTCTGAGAGTTTACGGGTTTTCTGATACTACGATCGTGAACAGTTACCTGGAGAGGGTTTATTAATGAAGTTTATTTCATGGAATGTAAACGGGCTTCGTGCCTGCGTTAAAAAAGGATTCCTGGAGTATTTCAGGCTGGCGGATGCTGATATATTCTGTTTGCAGGAGACAAAGCTTCAGGCGGGGCAGATCGAGCTTGATCTGGAAGGATATGAACAGTATTGGAACTATGCCGAGAAGAAGGGCTACTCCGGCACAGCGGTATTTACGAAGCGGACGCCACTTGCTGTCACCTATGGGATCGGCATTGAGGAGCATGACCACGAGGGACGTGTGATTACTCTGGAGTTTGAAGAATTTTATTTTGTGACAGTTTATGTGCCGAATTCGCAGAATGAACTGACACGCCTGGATTACCGCATGCGGTGGGAGGATGATTTCCTGGCCTATATCTGCAGGCTGGAGGAAAAAAAGCCGGTCATCTATGCCGGTGACCTGAATGTGGCACACCAGGAAATTGATCTGAAAAACCCGAAGACGAATCATCACAATGCGGGATTTACGGATGAAGAAAGAGAAAAGATGACAAATGTGCTGAAAAGTGGTAAGATTGATACGTATCGGTATTTTTACCCGGATCAGACAGGGGTATATTCCTGGTGGTCCTACCGGCGTCGGGCCAGAGAGACGAACGCCGGATGGCGTATTGACTATTTTATCGCCTCAGACAGCCTGAAGGATGTATTGCGCTCTGCGGACATTCATACAGAGGTTATGGGGTCGGATCATTGTCCGGTGGAACTGGTTGCGGAACTGTGAGGAAAAATATGGAAAGTCATCATAGAAAAGAACCTCAGACTTTGCGGCGCAGACGTGAGGTGGAGCGAAAGCGCGACAGGAGGAAAGAGATATTCAGCTGGATCCGTATGTTTGCGATTGCGATTGCTGCGGTGCTTGTCATCACCCGTTTTATTATTATTAATGCAAATGTACCGTCCGGTTCCATGGAGACGACGATTATGACGAATGATCGTCTGATTGGATTCCGCTTTTCCTACTGGTTTGATGATCCGGAGCGCGGGGACATTATTTTGTTTCATTATCCGGTAGATGAATCTGTGATTTACATTAAGCGGGTCATCGGACTGCCCGGTGAGACAGTTGAGATCCGGAACGGGCAGGTTTATATTAATGGCAGTGATACACCGCTGGAAGAGGATTATCTCCCGGAGGAATGGTATCAGGCAAACGATGGTTATTATTTTGAGATTCCGGAGGATTGTTATTTTGTTCTTGGAGATAACCGCAACAATTCAGCTGACAGCCGGTATTGGGCGGAGGAAGCGATAGAGGCCGGAGTGGTGTCTTCTGAGGAAGAAGCAATTCAGTACAGCTATGTGAAGCGGGATCAGATTCTGGGAAAGGCAATTTTTACTTACTACAGTTCTTTCAGGAACCTTACAAATACAGCAGACTATTTGACAGAATGAGGAACAATAGAATAATTGTAACTGCAGACATTGAGACAGTTGCTATAGATTAAAGAATGAGGAGATAGTTTATGGAAACGACAGAGACAGCAAAGGTGGCAGAGGAAAAGGCAGTGGAAGCTGCAGCGACAGATGAAACTACGACAGTGGAAGCTGCAGTGACAGAGAAAACTGCGACAGAGGAAACCGCAGCAACAGAAGAGACGGTTGCATCTGAGGGAATTCCTGCGGCAGAAGAAACGGCACCTGCAAAAAAGGACGAGGATTCCGTCGAGACGATGGAGGACATGGGGAAAGCCCTGGAGGATTCCTACAAAATGATGGGCGATGGTGAGCACGACACAGACGCGCTTCTGGCATGGGCAAAGATTAAAGAACTCTACGAGACAAAAGAGAATCTGACCGTGGAGATCAGCGGAATTGTCAATAAGGGTGTGATTGCTATGGTAGAGGGAATCCGCGGATTTATCCCGGCTTCCAGACTGAGCCTGCACAGAGTTGATGATTTGAATGAGTGGCTTGGGAAAGAGATTCAGGTTCGCGTGATTACTGCGGATCAGGAGTCTGACAAGCTGGTTCTTTCCGCCCGCGAGATTTTAAAGGAAGAGCGGGAGAATGCGAAGAAGTTAAAATTATCTGCTGTCGAGGTGGGAAGCGTCTTTACCGGAAAAGTAGACAGTATTCAGGATTACGGCGTTTTTGTTGACCTTGGCGATGGTATTTCCGGCCTTGTCCACGTTTCACAGATTGCCCTGGAGAGAGTAAAACATCCGTCGGATGTGCTGAAGAAGGGACAGGAAGTCCGTGTAAAAGTAATCGGCAAGCAGGATGGCAAGCTGAAACTGAGTATCAAGGCGCTCCTGGAGCAGAAAAAGAAGGATGAGGAAGTGAAGGTATCGATCCCGAAGGCGGAATCGATCGGCACATCTATGGGAGATCTGTTGAAGAATCTGAAATTATAGATGCGTGCCAAAGAGAGGAATTTGTATGGCTGCGAATCGAATCATGCATGAATCGGGGAAAGCGTTTGACTGCTCTCCGTTTCATGGCAAATATGCTACGATAGATATGACTGGCCAGGATGTGGGGTATGCCCGCGTGGGCATTGTCTCCTCCGGAAGAGATTATATTCTGTTTCAGTTTCGGGGTAAGCGTGGTCTGGCAGCAAAAGCATATATCAAGTCCCTCACGGAAGTCAGAATGACGGAGCGTATGTTGCGGAAAGAGACGGAGCTTAAGACGGAGGATTGGGATGAGGAGGTCAACCCGTTCTGCTATTTTGTGGGGGAGCGGTGTGATATCCATATGCATCAGACCAGAATGTTTGAGGCGACGCCCGGATTTTTCGGAGCAAAAATTCTTTATGTGGATCAGCAGAACGGCCTGATTCGCATTAAGGAGAACAGTAAGCAGTTTAATGTAAGCATGTCAATGATCTGTGGTATCATGCAGACTTAGGATCTGTTACAAAATAATTTATCCAGCGCTTTCTGAAGAGGTTATTTTGCGCATGTTCCTTAATAGGGGAGACTCAGTATGGACAAAAAGATTTTAGCCCGTCCGGCCTATAATCTGGATAACACGAAGTTGGAAGAGGCGATGGCGGATTATAACGCATCCAAAAATGATCTGAAAAAGCTGAAGGATCTGATCCGGATTTTTAAGGAGTCCTTTGTGATTGTGCCGGTGGCTTTCCCGAAAAAGGCAGATGTACGGGTTCTCATGAAGATGCTGAACGGAGTGCCTTTGAAAAAGGGGGAAAATCTTCCGCTGTTTCCTGTCACGGTCACGGATTCCAAAGGCAATAAGTATTCTCCGGTTTTTACCTCCCGTGATAAGGTACAGGAGACAAAGGATTTTCCATATATGATCCGTGTGCCCGCGGCGCAGGTGGTTGAGAATACCTTAAAAAGTAAAGCAAATCTGGCAGGCGTCCTGGTCAATCCTCAGACCGGCGGTTTTGTGTTCCGGAAAAAAGCTTTTGAGACTGATTTTTCTGCTCAGGCTCCAAAGCGGCAGGTAAAAAAAGTCACGAAAGAGGAGTTTTTTGTCCTGGCCCGCAATACAGTGGAGAAAGGACAGATTCCGAAACTGCTGTTTGAGCGGAAGGGGGATTTTGTCCGGGAGCTGGAGGAGAAAGGCGGAGAGTTTCTGCGGGAACTGTATGCAAAACCGTACGGAGATAAGCTGCCGAGCCCTTACGCAACAGAGGATTTCAGTACCATGTCCCTGAATATCAATGAGGAGACGACAGCAATCTGTATGGAGCTCCCGCAAAAGGGACTTGTAGCACACATGGCCCGCGCTGCCTACATTGTATGGAATCCGCAGACGGATGAGGTTCATTATTATATGATCGAGAAAGGACTGCGGGGAGAGGATGATGTTCTCTGCAATATCACGCCGGAGGGGAAGCATCAGGAGCTGATGACGGCTCCGCCTGCAGGCAGTGAGCTGACCGCGGTACTCGACCTGATCCGCGAGGAAAAGGAAGAGGAAGAGGCAGAATAACGATGGAATAAAACTGTGGGAATGAGAGTACATTTCCGCCATAGAAGAGACAGTTCGTTTGCACCATCCTGTCTATAAATAAAACCAGGGCTGCTTTTTGAATACGGATTTGTATGAAAGAAGATTGGAGTCATGGGTTTCACGCGCATGGCTCCTTTGTACATTTACATAAAAGTGGAGGAATTCGCAGTGTACACACTTAGGACGGAACAGAGTTTTGACTCTGCACATTTTCTGGCCGGTTATGACGGGAAATGCAGTAACATTCACGGGCATCGCTGGCGTGTTGTGGCGGAGGTTGGCGCTGAGGAACTGCAGGCAGACGGAGCATTTCGGGGGATGGTAACGGACTTCGGCGATATCAAACGCGATTTGAAAGAACTGGCGGATGCCCATGACCATACCTTTATCTATGAGAAGAATTCTCTGAGGGAATCCACTGTTCAGGCGCTGGAGGAGGAGGGATTCCGCTTGCTTGAGGTTGCCTTTCGGCCGACCGCAGAGAATTTTGCAGAATATTTTTTTGAACTTCTGCTGCAGAAGGGATATTCCGTGCGCGCGGTGGAAGTTTACGAGACGCCGAATAACTGTGCGCGGTATGAGAGATAGAGAGGAATATAACAGTAATGTCAAATTATAAGGTGGCGGAAATTTTCAGCAGTATCAACGGGGAGGGGCCGAGGCAGGGGCAACTCGCTCTGTTTATCCGGATGCAGGGATGCAATCTGGACTGCAGTTACTGCGATACCCGGTGGGTCAACGAGAAGGAGGCGAAGTTTCACTGGACATCTACGGAGGAGATTCTGGATGTTGTGCGGCAGATGCACATCCGGAATATTACACTGACCGGCGGGGAGCCGCTGCTGCAGGAAGATATCATGGAATTGCTGCAGGCTCTGGCCGCGGATCCCTGGCTGCGGGTGGAAATAGAGACAAATGGGAGTGTGCCGCTGGCACCTTTTGCCCGGATGGAAAATCCCCCTGCTTTTAATATGGATTATAAGTTGCCGGGGAGCGGCATGGAAGATAAAATGGTGTTGGAAAATTTTTCTCTTCTGAGACAGAAAGACGCGGTAAAGTTTGTGGTCAGAGATTACGAAGACCTGTGCCGGAGCCGTGACCTGATCCGGGAGTATAATCTTACAGAACAGTGCCATGTTCTGTTGAGCCCGGTATTTGGTGAGATGGAACTGGAGGATATGGTTTATTTTATGCGGAATAACGGGATGAACGATGTGTCGATGCAGCTTCAGATACATAAGATTATCTGGGACAGCGAGATGCGCGGGGTGTGATTGGACGTATGGTATATTGATTAAAGGAGAAACAAGATGGCGATTGACACGGAAGCGGTAAAAGAACATGTGAGAGGTCTGCTGGTGGCGCTGGGGGATGACCCGGACCGGGAAGGGCTGGTCGACACGCCGGACCGGGTAGCCCGGATGTACGAGGAAGTCTTCGAGGGAATGAATTATACCAACGAGGAGATTGCCCGGATGTTTGATAAGACATTTGAGGAGGATCTGACGTTTTCTCAGACCAACAGCGATTTTGTCATTGTGAAAGATATTGACATTTTCAGTTTTTGTGAGCATCATATGGCGCTGATGTATGATATGAGGGCAACTGTCGCCTATATCCCTTACGGAAAAGTGATCGGAATCAGCAAGATCGCGCGGATTGCGGATATGGTTTCCAAGCGTCTGCAGATTCAGGAGCGCATAGGAACGGATATCGCTGAGATTGTCTCTATGGTGACCGGTTCGGGTGATGTCGCGGTGTTGATTGAGGGATGCCACAGCTGCATGACAGCCAGAGGTATCAAAAAGACGGATGCGAAGACTTATACCTCTACGCTGCGCGGCAGATTTCAGACAGATATGATGCTGCAGACCAGGCTGAACCTGGCCATGTCCGTACGGGGATAGGAGTCTCTACCCTTGAAGTGGAGAATCAGGAAATTGTACAAGGGCAGAGTAAAATGGAAACAGGGAGGTTATAATGGAAAAAGCGTTAGTGTTGTCAAGCGGCGGAGTGGATTCTACCACTTGCCTCGGACTGGCTGTAGAACAGTACGGGCGGGAAAATGTGGTATCCCTGTCTGTGTTTTACGGGCAGAAGCATAAAAAAGAGATGGAGGCCGCACAGAAAGTGGCGGACTGGTATCAGGTAGAGCATCTGACGCTGGATCTGGAAACAATTTTTCAATACAGCGACTGTTCTCTTTTGTCGCACTCAGACCGGGAGATTCCGCAGGAATCTTATGCGGAACAGCTGAAAAAAACAGACGGCAGCCCGGTGTCTACGTATGTGCCGTTTCGAAACGGTCTGTTTCTCGCCAGTGCGGCGAGCATTGCGCTGTCAAAGGGATGCAGCGTGATCTATTATGGCGCGCATAGCGACGATGCCGCAGGAAATGCCTATCCGGATTGCTCCGATGCTTTTCACCGGGCTATGGGGGAGGCAATCTATCTCGGCAGCGGGAATCAGCTGACGCTCGAGGCGCCCTTTGTCACCTGGACGAAAGCGGATGTGGTGCGAAAGGGACTGGAAATCGGGGTTCCCTACGAACTCACCTGGAGCTGTTACGAGGGCGGCGACAAACCCTGCGGAAATTGCGGGACCTGTATCGACCGAGCACAGGCGTTTGCGTTGAACGGGGTTGCGGATCCGGCTCTTTTATAGTGCAGGAAGAGAGAGGAGTAAGTATGTCATCAGGAAGAAAACGTGAGGAAGAGCAGGATCTGACCCTGCTCGGCAACCAGAAAAATAAATACCCGTCAGATTACGCGCCGGAGATGCTGGAGACGTTTGAGAACAAGCATCCGGATCGGGATTATTTTGTGAAGTTCAACTGTCCGGAGTTTACCTCTCTGTGTCCGATTACGGGGCAGCCGGATTTTGCGACGATCACGATTGCTTACGTCCCGGGAAAAAGAATGGTGGAGAGCAAGTCTCTGAAATTATATCTGTTCAGCTTCCGGGAACATGGCGATTTCCATGAGGACTGCGTCAACATCATCATGAATGACCTGATCCGGCTGATGGACCCTAAGTATATTGAAGTGTGGGGGAAATTTACCCCGCGGGGCGGGATTTCAATCGATCCATATTGCAATTACGGAAAGCCAGGTACGCGCTGGGAGGAGGTTGCCTGGAACCGTCTGGCAAATCATGATCTTTATCCGGAAAAAGTGGATAATCGGTGACAGCACGTATGATATATAATCATGATATCATGTGTGGCGAAATGCGATCATGAATGAAAGATTCATGATACGGCGGGAAACAGGGAGGAACCATATGGAGCATATGAAGCGGATTGACCGCGTTTTGAAATACAGAGGAGCTATCGTTGATTTTTATGATGATGTCATGGAGTCTCCCACCGGGCACATTGCCCACTGGGATTATATTGCGCATCGGATGGGGGCGGCGGCCGTGCTTCCGGTTACAGATGACGGGAAGATTCTGATGGTACGTCAGCACCGCAATGCCCTGGAGCGCGAGACGCTGGAGATTCCGGCGGGTGCGAGGGACGCTTTGAAGGAGCGGCCCATCGACTGTGCCGCACGGGAGCTGGAGGAGGAGACCGGATACCGCGCGGGAAAGATGGAACTGCTGATTACGGTGGCGACGACGGTGGCGTTTTGCAATGAGGTAATCGAGATTTATCTGGCGACAGATCTGGCAAAGACGGACCGCCATCTGGATGAGGATGAGTTTGTGGAGATTGAGAGCTATACCATTGAAGAGCTTAAGAGTATGGTTTTTACGCAGAAGATTCAGGACTCCAAGACTGTGGCGGCGATCATGGCGTATTACGGGAAATATGTGGCCGAAGTAAAAAATTGATGGGGTGGTACGATTTCAATATGTATAAGGCAGCATACGTTAGGCAGGTTCCGGCAGAGCGGAAACTTTTAATACAGCAAACTTACCAGAAAGTATATTTTTTGCAGAATCCATGGGTTTAGAAAATATTCACCCATTGCTCCTGCAAGAAAAATTCCGGACAGAACCAGGACTTTGACGAGATAGGCAGGTTCCCGTTTTATTTTGTTTTTGATCAGCAGAATGTATGCCGGAAGATATGCCAGACTTTGCGGAAGCAGAATTGCAGCATCCATGAGAATGCCCCGGAGGAAAAATCGTCCGGCCAGGGCGGCAAAGAGAAATCCCGCCGCCAGGCCTACCCAGCCGGTAAATGCTGACAGGATAAGATTCCCCCTGCGGAAATATCCGCTGATGCAGAGCATAGCCCAGATCGGAAAACGGTTTTTCAAAATCCAAAGGGAGAAATCTGACCATGTCCTGCCGCGTACATTCAGCATTCGACAGGCATTTTCCATCTGATATCCCAGCCAGAACGACTCATCTGTGTATCGCAGGCTGGCTAGAAAAATGCCGGTCAGGAACAGACTGCAAAACAGAATGATATGTATGAAAATAAAATGTGAGGGATGCTTAGTCTTTGCAAAAGCGGGCATAGGCGGATCTCCGTTTCTTTTCAGAGTTATCTGGGGCAATTATTATGTTTTCGGTGAAAGACATTACTTTTTCTTCTTTCACCACCATTCATA
>JAJQAD010000002.1 GCA_021204005.1 Clostridiales bacterium | reverse complement strand
TATTCTTAACTTTACCCTGATATTTGTTCAGCGAATATCCCTCATATGCGTCATCCTGATGATAAAATATCGTGCCCTCCGAATCACTGATGTATCCAACCAGGCCGCTCTGATTATCCTGATTTAACACACCGGAAACCATAGTATCCATACGAAAAGAAACGATTACCATCACCTGCACATCCGCGCTGTCCTCGCCTGTGATCAATGGTGCTGCAATATGAAATAGCTGCATATCCGGGAAAGTATTATGATACCGCGGTTCCGTTCCTGAACAAAAGCGCCTGTTAGAACCGGTTTCCAACTGTTTTGATAAAGTATCATAAATATCGCTGATTATATCAAGATTCTCATTTCTCCAAAGATTCAGATCCTGGCTGCCGTACCAATATTGCCCATATTCCAGTATCACTCTATCTTCTGTGGCCAGTGTGATAGCAACCATATTATCGTCTGCATGAGTCAGCGTTGATAATTCCTCCACTATCTCCGTATAACTGCTCGCCAACGCAGTATCATCTTCAAGAACCGCTTCCGCATAAGAATGTAGTTTACTGTCTATTGCCACCTCACTGGCAGTGCGAACAGCTGCACTCAAAATATTATTCATATTGTGCACGGTACTGTCCATTACTACCTGTTCTGTCTTCTCAGCCTCTGACAGCAGATAATTATAATACTGATTTTTCAGGTAAGTCTGAAAAACCACCATAATGGCCAGCAATAAAACCCCCACAGCGCCGACCAGCATAAACCCCAGATGTGATCTCATGTAATTCCAGGGTGCTTTTAATTTTTTCCATATCTTTCGCAAATCATTCACATCCTCACCGGGGCATAATCGAGTAGGAGGCGACTTTTGCCTCATACTCGCTGCGCGGGGTGCGGACAGCACAGCTGTCATATTCCTTACGCACCCCTGCGCATATAATTTCGGGGCGGTCGTCGCTGGTCAACAAGCACCGCCCGCCCCAATAAATGGCAATAAAAATAATTATCACTTCGCTGCAAACACCGGAATCACGTCAATTGGCGCTGCCGCTTCAATCCACTGTCCTCCCGCAAACTGCTCTTTCGTGTCGATATTCTCCCAGGTCTTCCCTGTCGGCAGATATACCTTCCGCGAACGCGCACCCGCCTCAAGTATCGGTGCAACCAGGTAGCTTCCGCCGTACATATATTCATCCTCGACATCCCAGCACGCTGTATCCTCAGGATACGAATAAAACAACGGTCGCATCACCGGCGTTCCTTTCTCATGCGCCTCTTTCATGATTTCTCTGGTGTAATCCCGCATGCTCTCGCGAAGATTCATATATTTCTCACAGATGTTGTACACTTCCTCGCCGTAACACCATACCTCATTCGGTGCTCCGGAGCGGCAGGTCGCCCCGCCGGTCGTTCCGTACTGCGGCTGCCGCGGCTCCCGATCTCCGTGCAGACGCATCACCGGGCAGAATGTGCCCCACTCAAACCAGCGCGCAAACAGTTCTCTGAATTCCGGATCGTTCGGATTTCCGCCGTGGAATCCGCCGATATCCGTGGTCCACCAGGGAATTCCCGCGATTGCCATGTTCAATCCGGCTGCCAACTGATTCCTCATGCTGGAAAAGCTGGACGCGATATCGCCGGACCACACCAGCGCACCATATTTCTGGCTGCCGCACCACGCGCAGCGAAGCAGATTCACGATATTTGTCTGTCCCTCAGACTCCATGCCCTCGTAAAACGTGTGGGAGTATTCCACCGGATAGATATTTCCGACTTCCAGATCCGTGCCCAAATAGTAGCGATAGTTGTCAAAATCATAGGCAGAATATTCCGGCTCCGCCTCATCCAGCCAAAAAATGTGAACGCCCTTGTCATAATAATTCTTCTTCACCTTGCTCCAGACATACTTCCGGGCTCCGGGATTTGTGGAATCATAGTGGATAGTCCCGCCCTCATAATTTAAGCCGATGCGAACACCCCGCTCTGTCCGAATCAAATAGCCGTTCTCCAGCATCTCCTCATAATTCTCCGAGCGCGGATCCACTGTCGGCCAGATGGACACCATCAGTTCAATCCCCATCTCCTTTAATTCCTGAATCATCGCGTCCGGATCCGGCCAGTATACCGGGTCAAACTTCCACTCTCCCTGATACGGCCAGTGGAAATAATCCACCACGATCACATCAATGGGCAGCCCTCTGCGCTTATACTCCCGCGCCACTTCAAGCAATTCCTCCTGCGTCTGGTAGCGGAGCTTGCACTGCCAGAATCCAAGTCCATACTCCGGCATCATCGGCACTTTGCCTGCCACATCCGCATATGCTTCCTCGATCTCCGCCGGCGTGTCGCCCACGGTGATCCAGCAATCCAGCGCACGCGTCGAGAAGGCCTCAAAACTCATCGTATTCTTTCCCAGAACTGCACGGCCTACTGCCGGGTTATTCCAGAGCAGCCCGTAACCCAGAGAAGATAAGAGGAACGGCACGCTGGCCTGGGAGTTGCGGTGCGCCAGCTCCAGATCCAGCCCCTTTAAATCCAGATAGGGCTGCTGGTACTGTCCCATACCAAATAATTTTTCCGACCGCTCCACGGACTCCAGACGCCAGGTCAGATGGTAGATGCCGCCCTTATTCGGCTGAAACTCTCTGGCTTCCACTTCAATCGCGCTGCATTTCAGATCCGTGACACTGCGACGATTCCTCCAGTATTCCTCAAGCAACAGTTTCCCATTCTGATTAAAAACTGTAATCTTACCGCCGTTTGTCAGAAACAGACGCGCCTTGCCGTTCTGAATCCAGGCTCCCTCCGGCTCAACACGGATTTCGGCCGCGACACACTTCGCTTTGTCCAGCGCCCAGTCTGCCTCCGGCATCTGTGCCTCTTTCGTCGCCCGAATCCGAAGTCCGTTGGTACCCCAGCCCTGAATCCAGACTTCCTCCGCGTCATAGTGGTAAATTAATACCCCGTTTTCCACTTTAATCATAGCTTAATCCTCCTGATTATAATTTAAAGCTTTAAAGCTTTTCTTTTCCTGTATAAACGGACCTGACTGCTGACGCAGTCACCACCATGTATGAAGTTGACAAAAGAATATAACACATTGATACACAAGGTTGAAAAAATAACTATGAGCTTTCGATTTCCGCTCGTCTTTTCTTTGTATCACTATTGTACCATCCAGCCCCGGTTTTTTCCAGTTCCTATGCGCGGAGTTTAAGATAATACCTTAAAATAATTTCGTCGAAGTGTCATAAAAGTATGGTACCCAGTCCCGGAACGGCAAATGTAAGCCAGCCATTTATAACCCCGGGACCCATGCACCATATCATGATTAAGGCGTCAAAAAGGTATGATACTTAAAATGTCATAATGTCGCCGCTCAGGAAGGATTCCCTGCACTTAAATGCAATCGCTGTATCTTTCGTCCCATCATAAACAGTAGGCGAAGCAGGCTTACCGTTTAAAACGCAATCCGCAAACACTTCCATCTCCGTAACATACGCGTCATGCCACCTGGAGATAAAATCCTGATAACATTCCCGGCACACGCCATGCTCATTCATCACTTCCAGCATGGAGCTGTTCGGAACCGCCGCAATCCGAAGCGTCCCGCGAGTTCCGATGATCTCCGTCTCCACGTGGGAACCGTGCGCTGCCGCCCTTCCGGCAAACATAAACGCCATGGCATCATTTTCACACTGCATCATCGTGCCGACATTGTCTCCGTCGTCCCAGTCTTTATACTGCTTAAATTCGTAGCAGCCGCCGATCGACCACAGCCTTTTCGGCTCGGAACCTGTCAGCCAGCGGATCAGATCAATGTCGTGAATATTCATATCAATAAACTGTCCGCCTGAACGGGGCGCAAAAGCCAGCGTACCCTCTATGATCGATCTGGGATCCTGTGAATAACAGCGAACCAGAATCACATCGCCGATATCACCCCGGTCAATCTTCTGCTTTGCAATCTGATAAGACTTGTCATACCGCCGCATAAATCCCAGCATGAAGACGAGCTCCGGGTGTGTATTTACCACTGCTTCCGCCTCTTTGCACTTTTCCACAGTATCGCTTAACGGCTTATCTGAAAATACGTGTTTCCCCGCTTCCATCGCATATTTTATCATTTCCACGTGCGTAGCCGTATTTGTAATAACAACCACCACCTCCACATTCGGATCCGCGCAGAGTTCTTTCGGATCAGTATAATAGGCATCCGCCTCCAGTTCCTCCGCCACTTCTTTTGCGCGCGCCTCATTCATATCACAGACTGCTGTCAATTCCGTATTCGGAACCCGATTGGCAATATTACACGCATGCTCGTATCCCAGTCTGCCAACCCCAATCACGCCGATCTTTACTTTTTTCATTCCCGTACCTCCTGTTTACGCGTTTTTCTACATTATATATAAGCCCTGTGTAAAGTTTCAACAAAAATAAATGAATCCTAAAAAAATACACCAAAAAAACCGCCGCCATTTGCTCCAATGACGACGGTCTCTCACACTGTATCCGAGTCTTGTCTGTCCACTTTCTCTATACACTGCCTGACCCGGATAAACCGGAAAAGAAATTTTGCCTTTCTGCGCAGGATTTCATTCTTAAGTGCCTAAAATCCTTTCCCCCGGGCAGTTTTTTCATAGTCAGTCTCTTTCGTCTTCACCAGCTTTACCCTGCGCCGTACAGACAGAACCACCGCGATCGCCGCGGCCGCCGCACCCGGCACCCAGGCCCAGGCCGGGACATCCCGGATATCATAACAGCGGACATGGATCCACATCTGGTTGATTTTCTCACTGGTCTCCGTGTCAAAGTATACCATAATGGAAGCCCGCTCCAATGTTTCTTCCGAGGGATATTGGGCCGCCAGCTGACGGTTCACCTGGTCAGCCGGGGCAGTGATCACATAGTCCTCATCCGCACTGTCGCCGCTGAAAAAATAGCCCAGGGGGTAGCATTCCGTCGCCTCCTCCTCATCCTCCGCACCGTAACACCAGTCGGCGTACTCGAAAATCCGCGTGTCCTCTCCTCCGGAGATGACCGAAGTGTAACCGACATAATACATATTCCGGACCACATTGTCCGGGCGGGAGACATAATTGATAAATGCCTCCGCCGCGTGCTGTTTTGCCGCATCGTCCCCGATGCCGCTCTTTAGCATAACCCACCCGTCAAAATAAATATTGGTTGACTCCGCCGGAACCGTAAAACACAGCTCCATATCGTCCTCCTCCGCCTGATCCAGGGTATAGACGCCATCCCCCGACCATTGAAGATTCGCCACCACTTTGCCGGTAATCATATCCGCCTTGCCGGAGTCGCTCTCCAGTGAGTAGGCATTCTCTATCACGCCCGACAGATAATCCTCCACGGCAGCAATTGTCTCATCGGAGACATCGTTCATCTCCTCCTCCAGCCGCCGCGCATAATCCGGGTCGGATAAAAACTCCTCCGATGTCAGCAATTCCGATTTTAACGCGCCCAATGCGGCAAAATACGAATCGCGGACATTATCCTTGATCGTAATCTGTCTCCGGTAATCCGGATTGTTTAAAATCGTCCAGCTTGACGCGTCCTCCTCAGACACTGCCTCCGGATTATAGACAATGCCGGTGACGCCCCACATATAGCCGGTCATATATTTGTTCCAGCTCTCCCCATTGATCTCGTGACTGTCAAAAATCTCCTGAATATAGGGGGAAACGCCAATGCTGTAGTAATTATTGCTGTCTGTCGTATCAAAAAATTCATCTGACAGCGGCACCAGCATGTCCTCCGCCATCAGCTTCATCACCATATACTCCGACGGGCATACCAGGTCAAACTCATCCCCCAGCGTCAGCATATTGTAGAGATCCTCATTAGTGCCAAAGGTAGAATACTCCACGTTTACTTTGACTCCGCAGGTTTCATAGTACCACTCCTCAAAATCATCGATCATGGAGTTTTCCCCGATGATGTCCCCGCTCTCCAGGTCAATGGTCTCCTCCTCATCCCAGCCGCCCAGGTCGATGTATTCCTCCCAGTTGCTGACCCGAAGGGTAACCTCGGTGGCCGATGCTGGCGTTTGCTCCGCACCCCAGGCACACACCGTCACATCAGACAGCAAACCGTTCCCGGTTCCTGCCCCGGCCAGACTTCCGCTTATCATCACGCCTGCCATCGCAGCCGCCAGACATCTTCTGACTCTTATCATTTTTGTTTCCACCTTATCTGTCTGAAATATCTTTAAGATTACACATCAGCCGATGTCCGGCCTGCCTCCGTTGTCTGCCGTCCGGCATACACATTCACACAGATCACAATCAGCACCACAAGGGCAAAGATTACGGTAGACAGCGCCCACAGTGCCGTCTTAATCTCCGTCTGCGCTCCTTTTGTCGCATTCACCACGTAAGTACTGATCGTGTCAAAGGTCGCCGGTTTCGTATACGTCGCGATAAAATAATCATCCAGCGAGAGAGTCACCGCCAGCGCAAACCCGGACACAATGCCCGGCGCCAGCTGCGGCAGAACCACAGTCCGCAGCGCGCTGACCGGAGTCGCACCCAGGTCAAGCGCCGCCTCATAAATGCTCGGATCCATCTGTTTCAGCTTCGGCATGACAGACAGGTAGACAAAAGGCGCACACAACACCACATGCCCCGCCACCAATGGGACAAAGGTATCCTTGTTCACGCCAAAGGCGACCACAAGCAGGATACAGATGGAAAAACCCGTCACCACATCCGCATTGACCACCGGCACCTGATTCATGGTGGAGAGTAAAGCCGACACGCCCTTTTTCGAGTAAAAACTGCCGATGGCGCCCAGCGTGCCGAGAACAGCAGCGATCGCCGCGGAGCCCAGCGCCAGCAGGACGGTTCCGCGAATCATTTTTAACAGTTCCTCCGTTGTAAAGAGGGTCACATAATTATGCAGGGAAAATCCCCGGATCGCTCCGATGTGCGTCGCCGTCGTAAAACTGTACACCATCAGAATCAGAATCGGCGCATACAGAAAAAGCAGCACCAACGAAACAAAGGTACTTTTTCCGACATTTTTCTTCACAGCAGCGCACCTCCCCTCCGCGTCTGTTCCTCCTTCTCACCGCCTGTCAAAAGCGTAAACAGACAGATGATCGCCAGCAATACCAGCGCGATCATGGAACCTCCGTGCCAGTCGTAGGCGGAAAAATAACTTCCGATCAGGCTTCCCATGATATAGGTACTGTTATACAGCATATCCAGCACCACGTAGTTTGTCATGGCTGGCAGAAATACCATGGACACGCCGCTGATAATCCCCGGCACGGAAAGCGGCAGCGTCACAGTCAGGAAAGCCTTTTTTGCGTCCGCCCCCAGATCCATGGCCGCCTCGATGAGCGCACCGTCCAGTCTGGATATCGTCGTGTAGATCGGCAATATCATAAAAGGAAGAAAGTCATAGGTCATGCCGACGATTGTATTAAAAAACGGATAATACGCCATATTTCCCTCGATCAGCGTCAGAATCTCCTTGAGAGCCGTCAGCCGAAGAGAAAAGTTGATCCACATGGGCATGATAAACAGCATCAGCAGCACAGACCGGTTTTTCAGCTTACTCATCGCCAGGATATAGGCAGTGGGATAAGCGATGGCCAGGCTCACCGCCGTCGTCACCAGCGCCACCGCAAAACTGTAAGCAAGCGTGCCAAGCGTATTCGCGTTCGTAAAAAAGGAGACCAGGTTCGCCATCGTCGGTTCGCCCTCCCCGTTTGTGAACGCGAAAAAGAGCAGCACCGCCAGGGGCGCCACCACAAAAATCAGCAGAAATATGGCATAGGGAATCCCCAGCATTTTTCTCGAAAAACGCAATTTTTTCAACCGTGTATCTTCCTCTTTCTGTAACTGTTCAGTACCTTCACTGTTACGAGGAAAAGTCCATTAGAAATCGCTGCGCGATGGGACTTTTCCTTGTGTAATTTACCTCATCAGACACACTTCGCAGCAAGTGCGAAGTACTGCCCTTAATAGCTGCCTCTTTCTCATTTCTTCAGGTAAAACCGCATCTTCTCCACCGGCATAATAAGCCCTACATAGTCGTCCATGTTCCACAGATACTCATCATTGACAATAAAATCATGATCCAGATCCGTATGTACCACATAGCTGTAATGATCGCCCATATAAATCAAATCGCTGATATAACCGTGCACAAGTCCTTCCTCAGCCTCGTCCGTCATGCGGATATCCTGTGCCTCTATCTCCACCACCACTTTTCTCCGCTTCAGGTCGATGGCTTTTCCGTTCTCATCCACCAGCGTGCCGTCTTCCAGCCGATGGCTGCCGCGGATGATCTTTGTCACACTGACATCCAGTTCCTGCTCATTATACTCCAGCCTGTAATTGCGGTTCATCTGCGCTACAAACGTGTTTGTGCTGTCCGCAGCAATCATAATATGCAGGTCATCCGGCTCCACATACATGCCGACCACCTCGCCCTCCCGGACCGGATGGACGGCGTTTGCCACAATCTCATTTCGCCCGGATTCTATCGTCAGTTCATAGTGCATTCCCTTGAAAACCGTGTTCTGCACGCGGCCGCGGATAATTCCCTTTTCCGGCTCCGTCAACACAATGACCTCCGGGCGCACCACCGCCGTGATCGGCGTACCCACGGGAATATCGTCGACGCAGATAAAATCGCCGCCGCAGAAACGCGCTTTCCGCTCCCCGGTCATAATGCCGTTAAACATGTTGCTCTCACCGATAAAATCCGCTACGAAGGGGTTGACCGGCTCATTATATACATCCTCGGGAGTCCCGATCTGCTGCACCGCGCCGTCAGACATCACCACAATCTTATCCGACATGGTGAGCGCCTCCTCCTGGTCATGGGTTACGTAGATGAACGTAATCCCCAGTTCCTCATGCATATCTATAAGCTCCAGCTGCATTTCCTTGCGCATCTTCAGATCCAATGCCCCCAGCGGCTCATCCAGGAGCAGAATCTCCGGCTCGTTGACCAGGGCGCGGGCAATCGCCACCCGCTGCTGCTGTCCGCCGGACAGCGTCGAAATCGAGCGGTTTTCAAACCCTTCCAGATCCACCAGCTCCAGTACTTTTTTTACCTTTTTTTCAATGGCATTCTTTGCCATTTTTTTCTGCCGCAATCCATAGGAGATGTTCGACGACACATCCATATGCGGAAAAAGGGCATATCGCTGGAACACCGTGTTGATCGGTCTCTTGTTCGGCGGCAGGTTTGTGATATCCTCCCCATTCAGCAGAATCTCCCCGCCGGAGGGCAGGTCAAACCCGGCGATCATGCGCAGCGTGGTCGTTTTGCCGCAGCCGGAAGGACCTAAGAACGTCACAAACTCACCCCTCTTTATCTCCAGATTGACGTCCGAGACAGCCGTAAAACCATCGGTAAATGTCTTCGTCAGATGTCTCAGCTCGATAATGTTTTCTGTATCTCTAACCATTAAATTCTCCCCGTTTATCACGTCATGCCTGTCAGATTCCCCTCTGATTTACGTTTTCTCTTTCGATCTGAACGTTCCGCTGACTACAATCACCTGCTCCGTGACTTTTCGCCCTGACAGCCAACTTTCTATTGATATTATATCGTGATTTCATCACGATCCAATTCGTCACTCATTATATCATATTATATCGGCACCTTATGCCGTCTTTCCTGCTCCATCTGGAGCATCATTTTTTGCTCATGCCGAAACAGCGTCATGGCGCTGATTATAGAAAAACATCCAGACCGCCATCGCGATTATGATCACATATCCTGCCACGCTCCATCGGTCCGGCACCTGCAGAAACACCACATACCCAATCAGCGCAGAAAATATAATCTGCGAATAGTCATACACCGATATCTCCCGCGCCGGAGCATGATAGTATGCCGCTATGACGGAAAACTGCCCGCCGGCCGCCGCAAGCCCCGCGCCCAGAAGGAACAGCACCTGCAGAGCGCTCATCGGCGTATAAGAAAAAATCAGGTATGGCAGCGTCACCAGGCAGGAAAATCCCGAAAAAAAGAGAACCACCGTGGCGCCCTTCTGCCCTCTCTGCCCGAGCACCCGCACCATCGTGTAGGCGATGCCCGCGCACAATCCGCCGCAGAGCCCGATCAGCGACGGCAGGAAATTCATATTCAGGAACGTCGGTTTTATGATCAGCAGACTGCCCGCAAACGCCCCGCACACCGCGGTCACCTGGATCGGCGTCAGCTTTTCCTTCAAAATCAGGAAAGAAAAGAGGATCACAAAAAACGGCGACATCTTATTGAGCATGGACGCATCCGACAATACCAGGTGATCCACAACATAAAAATTGCAGAGAATCCCGATCGTCCCGAACGCGGAGCGCAGAATCATATATTTCCAGTTTCCCTCTTTCACCCGGAACCGCTCTCTGCTGCGAAGGAGTGCCGCCAGCGCAATGGCGAAAGCAATCAGGTTGCGGAAAAAGCTCTTCTGCACCGACGGCAGGTCACCCGAAAGCCGTACAAACATGTTC
>JAJQAD010000174.1 GCA_021204005.1 Clostridiales bacterium | reverse complement strand
CTGCTGAATCGCGCGGAGCAGTTTTGCCTGAAAATCCATCGGCAGTTCCCCGATCTCATCCAGGAAAATCGTCCCATGGTTCGCGACCTCAAAGAACCCCATCTTCCCTTTGTCACTCGCCCCCGTAAAAGCACCTTTCACATAGCCGAACAATTCACTTTCCAGAAGATTTGCGGGAATGGACGCACAATTCACCTTGACAAACGCGCCGCGGTTCCTGGCACTGTTTTCAAAAATATAATTGGCCAGCACCTCTTTCCCGGTGCCGGTTTCTCCGGTCAAAAGTGTTGTCACATCCGTTTGTGCCGCCTGATACGCCAGTTCATATGCCTTCTGAATAGCCGGGCTGGCAAACTGTTCCATATCGGTGAAATGTTTTTTCAGGTTAATGCTCTGACGGTTGAGTTGCTCAATGACACGTCCGGTCTGATCATTCATCTGCCGATAATATACCGTTTTGGATTCTGAATCCTTCAGTTGCTGCGTGAGAGACATGATCTCGCTGACATCCTGATCAATGACAATCACACCGATCAGCGTGTCATGTATATCAAAAATCGGCGCTCCGGTAGACAAAATCTGCACCCCTGTCGCCGGAACAAATACGAGGGAGGAATAAGATTGCTTCTTTTCCCTCACATAGTCAATCGCAACATTTGTGATATTATGTCTTTGCAGGACATCTTTAAAAAATTCTCCGATGCATTCTTTCCTTTTTATGCCAACCAGTTTCTCATTCATGGAGTTGACATAAATGATCTTCCCCTCCGTATCACAGATAAAAACACCGATATGCAGAAGATCCCCCAGATTCTCCAGGTGCATGAGATTCAGATCCCTGAAGTCTGACTGAAAGTTCTTTACCGTTTCTGCAGATATTCCCACACCGTCTTTCATCAGCGAAATCAGGTGTGCTTCAATATTTTTCAGATTCTTTTTATCCATATATCTTCCTGCCGCTCTTATCCGGAATTCCCATCTCGGTACGATATTTATTGACTGTTCTCCTTGACAGACTGATCTGCCTCTCCCGCAGGCGATCACAGATTGCCTGATCACTCAGAGGTCTCCTCTTGTCCTCAGACTCAATCAGTTCACAGATCATCTGTTTCATCTGTTCCGGGGTCTTTTCCTCTGCACGATCAGCTGTCACCGCTGAAACCGACGTGAGAAAATAATTCAGCGGGAAAACACCCCATGTACACTGTAAATATTTTCCTCGCAGCGCCCTGCTGACGGTAGATTCATGAAGATCCAGCATATCCGCCAGATCTGTGAGCTTCATCGGACGTTTGTGTCCGGTTCCATAGAGAAAGAATTCGCGCTGCTTCTCTACCAGCGCACGGACGACCCGCGACAGCGTAGAACCCCGCTGTGCGATACAGTTATTCACCCACTGTGCCTGCGATAATTTCTCCCGAAGATAATCCTGCGTCTCCCTGTCAGTCGTCTGCTTTAACATATTCTGATAATAATCACTGATTGTAAATCCTTCATTCCGGCTCTCATTAATCAGAATCTCGAAATGATCCTCCAGCTTGACAACAAAAGCATCCGGTGTGATATAACGCAGCTGTTCCCGGTTGCTGAAGGAATTCCCGGGTTTGGGATTCAGAGACTGAATCTCCCGGCAGGCATCGGAAACCTCCTCCGAAGAAACGCCCAGCTTCCTTGCAATAATATGCAGATGATTCTTTGCAACATCTTCCAGATGACAGCGGACAATCTGTTCCGACAACGGCGATAAATTCTTCCTGCGCGCCAGCTGAAGCAGAAGGCATTCCTTCAAATCACGGGCGCCCACGCCCGCCGGATCCAGCTTCTGAATGTCACCCAGCAAATTCAAAATCACATCCTCTTCCACGGAAAAATGTGCCGCGACATCTGCTGTATTCTCCGTGAAATATCCCCTGGAATCAAATGGCAAAATCATAAATTCCAGAATTTCCCGCTGAATCTGTGTATAATCCGCCAGCAAAAGCTGCGCAAACAGATAATCACTCAGGCTCTCCTGTAAATCCCGGCTGTCATGCCAATCCGTCTGCATATCCTGTGCGGAGCGATCCTGCTGATAATATACGCGGTTCTGCTGATCCGTCGACTCCAGCCAGTCCATCCTCCTCTGAATATCCTCCTGCCCGGAATCCGGTTTCTCCTGAAAAGGATCCGGCAATTCAATGGTCGGATTCTCCATAGAAAGCTCCGTTATATAGGTCTCCAGTTCCTGCGCACTCATCTGCAGAATCTCCATAGGCTGAATCATTTGCTGTGAAAGCACCTGTTTCTGTTTGAGGTCAATTCCGAGTTCCATACCCTAATCTTCCGCCTCCATTTTAACAAAAACACGTTAAAATCTACTTCTCTATTTTAACAAAATTGATTTACTGTGTCTATGTCTAGCAATGCTTGTCCCTCTGTTTTTATACTCCTTTCAAAAAATAGCTTTTGCAAAACCGCTTCAACATAAAGGCTCCGATTACCACTGTAATGATCTCCGCGATCGGAAACGTCCACCAGACAAGCGACAGCGGAGCTCCGGCCGTCCGAATCGCATATACAAACGCTCCGGCCACAGGCAGAACAAAAATAACCTGTCTGCAAATTGCAATCAGCATCGTCTGCAGGCCACAGTTAACTCCCTGAAATATGCCCTGGATGGCAACACTTACACCGGAGAAAAACATACCGACGGCCATGATTCGTGTTGCCGTAATAAAAATCTGCCTGGTATCCTCAGAGGTTCCAAATACCCCGGCAAGCGGAGATGCAAAAATTTCCAGAATGATCATCCCCGCGCCCGTGATGACCAGAGTATAAATGATTCCGTACCGCATTCCATCTCTGAGCCGCGCACTGCTCTTCATTCCATGGCTGTATGAGACAATGGGCGTAATGGCATCCCGCAACCCAAACGCCGCGTACATGACGAACTGCTGAATCTTATAGTACAACCCGAAAACCGTCACCAGGCTCTCATTTACACGCACCAGAATCAGGTTCATTCCAAAGGTTAAAAATGACATCAGAAACTGCGTAATAATAACCGGAAGTCCTACCGCATAAATCTCCCGGATAATCTCTCCCGACGGCTTCAGCCAGCGAAGCCCCTTCTCAAATTCTTTATCCAGCCGCCAATGAAAGGAAAACGCCAGTACACAGGCGGCGATCTGACCGATCACTGTCGCACAGGCCGCACCTCTCACTCCCATGGCAGGCAGCCCGAAAGCACCGAAGATCAGGATCGGATCAAGCACAATATTGATCACGGAACCGACTGCCTGCGCCACCGAGGAATAAAATGCCCTCCCCGGCGCCTGCAGCAGCTTTTCATAAGCGGAATAGAAAACTGTGCCAAAGGAAAACAGGCAGCAGATCCGCAGGTAACTGACACCCATTTCCCGGACAACCGGATTCGATGTCTGCGTTCCTATATACCATTCCACGCCGAAAAGAGCAAACAAAACCCATGCGATATAGATCAGAATCGCCAGGAAAATCGCATTTCCGGCCACCCGGCTCGCTTTTTCTCTGTCCTTCTGACCCAGCGCCTTAGAGGCCAGTGCATTTGTCCCGATAGAAGTTCCGACACAGACAGCGGAAATAAAAATCTGTATCGGATACGCCAGGGTCAGCGCGTTGATTGCCTCCTCTCCATATTCCGCCATATTGGACAGAAATGCGCTGTCGACAATATTGTAAAATGCGTACAGCATCATCGACAGTATAATCGGGATCCCCATGTTTCGCATTAAACGGTCAATCGGCATCGTCTCCATTTTATTTTCAACACCGGATATTTCCTTCTCCATGCCTCTTCTCCTTATTGCGCAGTACATCCCCATGAGATTCTGCATAGAACAATCATGCTTCTTCTCACGGGGATGTTCCTGCTTATTTTTAAGAAAGGAAACTAACCATCTGATTCATGCCCGCCGTCAGGCGTTTTTATACTCCGGACGCTCAAGCACGGGGAGAGTATTATCCTCCACATACTTCCACTCGTAATCACCGATCTTTTCTACCTTCAGGCTGTAGAAGACATTCTGTGTCGGATCCGGATGATCCTTCCACACATTGTAGAGACCCGGAAGGAACTTCGGCCACCAGCAAAGCTCATACTCACCGTGTGCGAAGTTGTTCTTCGTGCCCTTGATATGCGGATACTCATCCGGACGGATGACCTTCTTGGAAAGCTCCTGTGTCTCAGTCGCACACACCATACGGTGAATACAACCGCCTTCTACATCTTCCCACATATGCGCCAGCAGCATCCAGGTATGATCATTTTCATCCTTGGTACCTTCGATAATCACATGCTCGCAGGCATGATCCAGGAAAAATACGTCCATGTCATAACGGTTGTACAGCAGCATGCCGAAGCCGTCGCCCGCCGCAACACTCAGATCAAGAATCTGATCCTCGTCCATGTTTTCCAGACTCGTGTGCTTGGAATTGGTAAATCCGTACTCCCACGGCTCCTGAATCCACTGGAATCTCTTGTGGGAGCCCGGTGCCCACAGATAATATCCTTTCTCCATGTTGCACCAGAACCAGTCGATCATCTCGGACTTCACGCCTGGAAGGAAATGATCGCCCTCAATGCAGATGCACCATCCCGCCTCTTTGTATTTCGGATTCAGGTCAATATCTGGAAGATTCGTGATTCCGACCTCCTCCGGTCTTTTCAGACGCTCCCATTTCGGATAGGGAACCTTAAACTGTCCGAACGGACGGCTGGACTGTCCGCCGGTTGCCACATACTTGTCAAAAGTGTTATTCATTATAATTGCCTCCTTTATTTTGTTGCTGATTCACATTTATGTAAATATACCGCAAAGGCATATTCCACCCGGATCAAATGCTGTTTTTGATCTTATGTCGAGCCACATCCAGCATCACGGCCAGGATGATAACGATACCCTGTACTGCATCCTGCCAGTACGCATTGACTGCCATCAGGTCAAGACCATTGTTCAGAATTGTCAGGACGAAAGTACCAAATCCGACACCAATCACGCTGCCCGCGCCGCCCGTCATACTGGCGCCGCCGATTACGGCCGCGGAAATCGCATCCAGTTCATAACCGGCGCCGATCGACAGCTGTCCGGACTGGAACCTCGCGCAGATAATCATTCCGGAAACTGCAGCAAAGATACTGCACAGGATATAAGACATCATCTTCACCCTTTTGGTATTGATTCCTGAAACAATCGCGGCCTGCTCATTTCCGCCGGTCGCACACAGGTGATGCCCGTATTTCGTCTTTTTCAGGATAAACCACATGATCACACACATAGCCACTGCAATGATGACCGGAACCGGAATCTGTCCGACCTTGCCGATTCCCATTGCATTAAACCTGTCACTCAGATTGTTCACGGAATATCCCGAGGTGATCAACAATGTCACGCCGCCCAGCAGGGTACTCATTCCGAGCGTCTCGATCAATGCTGGAAGCTTTAAGTAGCCGATTAAAAATCCGTTAATTCCGCCAATCACGACGCCGACAGCAATGGCCACAAGCCAAATCACGATCAACGGCGCATCCACCGCCTCCTGGGCACACTTCGCACAGAGGATTGCGGAGAGACACATCGTAGACCCGGTGGAAAGATCAATTCCGCCGCCCATGAACACACAGAGCACACCCATCGCCACAATCAGATAGAAAGAGCTTTGCCTCAGCAATGTGATAAGGTTTCTCGCCGTCGCAAAATTATCAGTTGCAATAATCAGGAAGATACACATGATCGCCACGATCAGAATCGCGCCTGTCTTATCGTTTGCCAAAAACTTTTTTATTTTTGTTGAAATATCATTTTTTTCCTTGTCCATTTCAAACCTCCTGCGTCAATTTCCGCTCAACCCGGATGCATAATGCATGATCTTCTCCTGATTTGCCTTCTCGTCGTTATCCATAATGGCAGTGACATCGCCTTCATGCATGACAACGATCCGGTCGCAGATTCCCAGAATCTCCGGTAGCTCCGACGATACAATAATAACCGCCTTGCCCTGCGCTGCCATCTTTCGTATTTCCTTATAGATTTCGTATTTTGCACCGACATCGATTCCCCGGGTCGGCTCATCAAGAATCACGATGTCCGGATCTGCGATCAACCATCTCGTCAGAAGCACTTTCTGCTGATTTCCGCCGCTTAAGTACCGCATCTCCTGATCAATCCCTGCATATTTCGCATCAAACGACTTCAAGCCCTCTACGCAGCTCTTTTTACATTCCTTCTCACAGATCACAGGTCCCCTTGTCTTCCATGCCACCATAAGCGTATTCATATAGACAGACAGGTTCAGGAAGCACCCGTTTTTCTTTCGGTCCTCGGTCAGAAACGCTATGTTTTTCCGGATTGCATCCTTCGGACGCCGGATCAAAGCAGGTTCTCCGTTGACCACAATCTCTCCGCCGGACCTGTGACGGTATCCGAAGATTGTCTCCATCACTTCCGTACGGCCAGCTCCCACCAGGCCAGCGAACCCTACAATCTCCCCTTCCTTCACATCAAAGGAAACATCCGTAAACGCGTGCGGTGAAGATAATCCGGTTACTTTAAACTTCACTTTCTCTCCGACCGGTGTGGTCCTCGGAGGATATACATCCGTCAGCTCCCGGCCAACCATCAGGGCTATGATCTGATCGTCCGTGATCTCGGAGATCGGACTGCTTCCCACAAACTGGCCATCCCGCATCACCGTGATTTCATCACCGATCAGGCGAACTTCTTTCATCTTGTGCGTAATATAGATAAACGTCATCCCCGATGCTTTCAGCTTGCGAACCAGTTCAAACAAGTGCTCGCAATCTTTCTCGCCGATGGAGGATGTCGGCTCATCCATGATAATCAGCTTCGAATTGTATGAGATCGCTTTGGCAATCTCCAACAGCTGCTTCTGCGCAAGGCTCAGATTCTCCACCTTATCCTTCGGTTTGATCGTTGTAATCTCCAGCTGGTCAAGCAATTTCTGCGTTTCCTCACACATGGAAGCGACATCAACGATGCCCTTTCCCATCTCTTTTCCGCAAAACACATTTTCATACACCAGCATATTATCCAGGGAATTCAGCTCCTGATAAATCATGGAAATTCCCTGTCGGAGTACAGTAAAAATATTCGTGGTATCCAACGGCTCTCCGTCAAAGGTAATCGTCCCGGAATCCGATCCCTGATACCCCATCAGGATTTTCATCAGGGTGGATTTCCCGGCTCCGTTTTCTCCCATCAGAGTGTGAACCGTCCCTCTTTTTACCGTCAGATTCATACCCTTCAGAACATGAACACCCGAAAACGATTTGTTGATATCTTTCATTTCGAGCAATATATTATTTTCACCCATGGCACTCACTCATTTCTTTCTGGTATACCGGGCAGATTGCTCTGCCCGGTATATGAATTCATCTATACTGTTCTGATTACTCTGCGTACTCATCCACATTGGAGGAATCAATCCAGTTGATGTCAAGATATGTAATCTCGTCATAATCTTCACCGCTCAGGATCTTCTCAATCACTTCGATGCCCAGATATCCATAGTTCGCAGACGGAAGAGAAACCGTGCAGGCAAGCTCACCGCTCTGAACCAGCTCAATACCGATCGTATCTCCGTTCTCAGAGATAACCGTCACATCATCCAGCATATCTGCATCTTTCAGAGCATTGATCGCACCGGAAGAGGAGCCGTCAGATGAGGAGATCACGCAGTTAAAGTCAAGACCTGCGCTGATCCAGTTCTCTACTTTTTGCTGTGATGTATCGATCTCGTTTTCACCGACCTGAATGTCGACAACCTCGATACCCGCCGCCTCAAATGTCTCTACAGCACCATTCATCAGTTCAATCATTGTGGATTGGGAAGTCGGTCCCTCAAGAACTACCGGCTTTACATCGTCGCCGACAAGCTCGATCGCTTTTTCTGCCTGCGCTACACCTACCTGATACATATCTGTCAGCACCGCTGCGTCATAAGAATCAATCTCGGATTCCACGGTAATCAGCGGAATACCTGCTTCTTCGCAATCCGTACCGATGGTCGCACATGCATCCGGAGCAATAGGGAAGGTCAGGATTGCATCCACGCCCTGGCTGATCAGATCCTCACACTGGCTAACCTGAGTAGCACCGTCTGTGTCACAGTCAAGGACAACTACATCCCAGCCTCTCTCAGCACAGGCCTCCTGAACTGCCGCTTCCATGTTTGCACAGAATTCAATCGCCAGGGACGGAGTTGAGAAACCAATCGTAACATCCGTGAGTGCTGTCTCCTCAACCTCTTCCTCCACTTCCTCAACCGCCTCCGACACGGCTTCCGATGCATCTTCTGTCGTGTCCGAGTCGGAGCTTGAGGATGATCCGCATCCTGCAAGCATACCTGCTGCCAGTGCTCCAGTCATCATAATTGCAAACAGTTTTCTTTTCATGTTTTTTCCTCCTTATTATTATTAGGTTTGTTTTGCAAAACGGTGGTAATCACCGTCTTAAAGAAAACTCATATTTAAACAACCGGCTTCGTATTATCCTCCACATACTCCCAACGGTACGGGCCGGTCTGCCGTACGCTCAGGTCAAAAAATACATTCTGGGCCGGATCCGGATGATCCTTCCAGATCCCATATAATTTCGGAAGGAATCTGGGCCGCATGGAAGTCTCATATTCCATATGTGAAATGACATTTTTCACTCTCCCGGGAATCGGAAACTCGTGAGGCGGCAACACCCGGATGCCCTTTTCATACCGATCCACACATCCTGCCATGCGGTGTAGCACACCGCCCTCCGTGTCCTCCCAGGAATGGGAAATCAACATCCACACCGTGCCGTCCTCCTCCCGGGACCCCTCCACAATACAGTGATCCAGGCATGTATCAAACGGATAAGCATCCATGTCAAAACGGTCATAGGCCAGCATACCGTATTGAGTCCCGCATAAGGCATTCACATTCAACTCCTGTCCGGAAAGCATGGTCTCCGTGCTGATATGCCCGGAATTCGTGAACCCGTATCTCCACGGTTCTCTCACCCACTGAAAGCTTTTATGAGATCCCGGTGCCCACAGATAATAACATTTCTCCTGGTTACACCAGAACCAGTCCAGCATCCTTGCCGTTATATCCGGGACAAAGTGCTGCGACTGGAAAAGGAAGTACCACCCCTTTTCCTGATATTCCGGATTCAGGTCAATCTCCGGCAATCCCTCCGCCATCGGAACTCTTTCCCATTGCGACCAGTATGTCTGTGAAGAGCCAAACGGAATACTGGTCTGTCCGGCGGTCGCTGCGTATCTGTTATCAACGTTCATCGCCATTACTCCCCAATCATTCGGAATTTCATAACTGCTTATCTAAACTGCAAATCTCATGCCAATTTTAGAAATTGTGAATTTCCACAAAATTTATTCTCTACCGCCCCCTCTATCTTGTTAATTACGTGCAAATATTCTTTTTTCCTTCTGTCGGAATTTATCTGTTTTTGGTGTATTTCCACACCATCTTCTCTTTCACTGTTTTATGGCCGGTGATATTATTCACCACCCTGTTTTCGGCCGGTGTTTTTGCGCACCGCCCATCTTTTTTTATCCATTTATTTCAATTTGACAAGGCGTTTTCTATTCGCTAAAATAACTCGCAAAACATGGGGAGGAGGAGTCATTTATGTCACAAAAGGCGCTTAATGAAATTCAGAATTATTTTGATCGTGTTATTTTCCGGAACTCCCACCTGGAAAACGACACACGGCTCCGACTGGTTTCTGATCTGAATGAACTGAACCTGATGAATATCGAAAACGCAACGGCCAATATCGCACTCGGTGTTTTTATCTGCGACACCGATAAAATGATCCGCTTCGTCAATAAGGCCAACGAAGAAATCGTTGGATTTCCGGCAAAGGAAGTCATCGGACGTACCGTAGACTACATAATGGAATACCGCGGGCTGCAAAATATCTGTGTCAATCATGTATTGGAAACGGAACAGTATTATTCATCCATCGTAACCTCCCCCATCACAAACCGGCAGTTTTTGTCCAGCGGAGCGCCGATCTACGATATTCACGGCAAGCTGTGCGGCGTGATCGTCATCGATCAGGACTACCATGTCATGCAGTCTATGGCCGACCGGTTAAATGAACTCGAGGTAAAAAATATATTTTACAAGACACGGTATGATCAGTCCTCCTATATCATTGATCAGTTGAACCGGCAGTCCATTGTGTTGAAAAACCACTTTACCGATACAGATGACTACCGCGTATACACAAGCCCCGCTATCATCCAGACCTACCAACTGGCAGATCAGGCGGCAAAAACAGATGTCACTACCCTTCTGACCGGCGAGACCGGTGTCGGAAAAGAAGTTTTCGCAAACTATATTTTTGAACACAGCAACCGCCGGAAGAAACCATTTATAAAAGTAAACTGTGCCGCCATCCCGGAAAACCTGCTGGAAAGCGAGCTGTTCGGCTATGTCCGCGGAGCATTTACAGGAGCAAGCAGCAAAGGGAAAACCGGTATGTTTGAATTGGCCAACAACGGCACTATTCTTCTCGATGAGAT
>JAJQAD010000016.1 GCA_021204005.1 Clostridiales bacterium | reverse complement strand
ACCACCGAGTCGGGGGTCGCAGTTATAAAAGAAAACACTCCTGCAATGCCGGCAGGCGACCCTGGAATGGGTGGAATGATGTAAAAAAAAGAAAAAAACCCGCCTCAGGCGGGTTTTTTCTTTTTTTCATGTAATAAGTATGATATAATACATTTCGTATGGGTCAAAAACAGACAGGGAGGTTTCCAATGGGCAGAGTAGCAATCGTCACAGACAGCAACAGCGGTATCACGCAGATGGAGGGCAAGGAGCTCGGCGTTTATGTCATGCCGATGCCGTTTTATATCAACGAGGAATTGTTTCTGGAAGACATTACCCTTACTCAGGAGCAGTTCTATGAGAAGCTGAGTGCCGGAGCGGATATCAAGACTTCTGCACCAACCGTGGGAGATTTTGTGGAACTCTGGGACAGACTGCTCAAAGCCTATGATGAGATCATTCATATTCCAATGTCCAGCGGCTTATCCAGTACCTGCGCTACTGCGCAGATGCTGGCCAGAGATTATAACGGAAAAGTATTTGTCGTGGATAACCAGAGAATCTCTGTGACGCAGCGCCAGTCTGTGCTGGATGCGAAGATGCTGGCGGAGGCCGGAAAGTCGGGGCAGGAGATTCATGATATCCTTATGGAGAACAAGATGGAATCCAGTATCTATATCATGTTGGATACTCTTTATTATCTGAAAAAGGGCGGGCGGATCACACCGGCTGCTGCGGCTTTGGGTACTCTTCTGAAGTTAAAACCGGTGCTTCAGATTCAGGGCGAGAAGCTGGATGCATTTGCAAAAGCGAGAACGGTAAAGCAGGCAAAAAATATCATGATCAAGCAGATACAGGATGACTGCAGAATCCGTTTTGGCTCGGAGACCGGGGAGAATATTCATATCGCGATGGCATATACCCATGACCTGGAGCCTGCGGAAGAGTTTAAGAAGGAAGTGCAGGCGGTTTTCCCGAACCATGATATTGTGCTGCATCCGCTGTCCTTAAGCGTCTCCTGCCATATTGGACCGGGGGCGCTGGCGGTAACGGCGACAAAAGCAATACGGGAGTGATTATTATGGATTTTGAAAAATTAAAAGAAATCAGAAACACAGGATTTATTAAGGAAATCGGTTTTGAGACGACAGAAATCCGGGAGGGTTACGCCAGAGGAGAGGTTACACTTGCGCCGAAGCATGGCAATCCCATCGGCTCGATTCACGGCGGCGTGATTTTTACTATCGCGGATACGATTGGCGGGGCTGCGGCGACCAGCAGAGGAAGATTTGTCACTACACTCTCGGGCAATATCAATTACCTTCGGCCGGCTATCGGAAGCAAAAAGCTGTTTGCGGAATCCGCTGAAATCAAAGTCGGGAAGAACGTCTGTGTTTATGATGTGATGATCACGGATGACACCGGGCGGAAGATCGCCAGAGCGACGATGACATATTATTATCTGAAGGATGTGGAGCTTTAACGGTAAGGATTTTTGGCTCTGATAACGTGAAAAAGAATAGTTGCGGTAACTGTGGAAAATCGAAAACAGTGAACCGCTGCTTCTTTAAAATAGAATTATTACATGCCATATAAGGAGGATACTATAATGGTAAAGGCAGTAGTGGGAGCAAACTGGGGCGATGAAGGTAAGGGAAAGATTACCGATATGCTCGCGAAAGAAGCGGATATCATCGTTCGTTTTCAGGGAGGCGCCAACGCAGGGCACACAATCGTAAATGATTACGGCAAGTTTGCGTTACATACGCTCCCGTCCGGGTGTTTCTATAGCCATACGACTAGCATTATCGGAAACGGCGTTGCGCTGAATATCCCGATTCTCTTCAATGAGATCAAAAGTATCATGGAGAGAGGAGTTCCGCAGCCAAAGATTCTGGTGAGCGACCGGGCGCAGATGGTGATGCCGTATCACATCCTGTTTGACCAGTATGAAGAAGAGCGTCTGGGCGGCAAGTCTTTCGGCTCTACGAAGTCCGGTATCGCGCCGTTTTATTCGGACAAATATGCAAAAATCGGCTTCCAGGTCAGCGAACTGTTTGACGAGGAGCTGTTAAAAGAAAAGGTGGTCCGCATCTGCGAGACGAAGAATGTTCTTCTGGAGCATCTGTATCATAAGCCTTTGCTGGATCCGCATGAGCTTCTGGAGACCCTGCATCAGTATCGGGAGATGGTAGAACCTTATGTCTGCGATGTGTCCTCCTACCTGTGGAACGCAATCAAAGAGGGAAAGGAAATCCTGCTGGAAGGACAGCTTGGCACTTTAAAGGATCCGGATCACGGCATCTATCCGATGGTGACTTCCTCCTCGACACTGGCAGCTTACGGCGCCATCGGTGCGGGTATTCCACCTTACGAGATTCAGAAAGTTATCGTCGTGTGCAAGGCATACTCCAGCGCGGTGGGCGCGGGGGCATTTGTCAGTGAAATCTTCGGTGATGAGGCCGATGAACTCAGAAAGCGCGGCGGCGACGGCGGCGAGTACGGCGCTACCACGGGACGCCCCCGGCGTATGGGATGGTTTGACTGCGTGGCCAGCAAATACGGCTGCCGCCTGCAGGGAGCTACCGATGTGGCGTTCACGGTTCTGGATGTCCTGGGGTATCTGGATGAAATTCCGGTTTGCGTAGGATATGAGATCGACGGCGAGGTGACGACTGACTTCCCTACCACGTCAAAACTGGAGAAAGCAAAGCCGGTATTAAAGTATCTGCCGGGATGGAAGACCGATATCCGCGGCATCAAAAAGTACGAAGACCTTCCGGAAAACTGCCGGAACTACGTGGAGTTTGTGGAAGAGCAGATTGGATTCCCGATCACTATGGTCTCCAACGGGCCTGGGCGGAACGACATTATTTATCGATAACGTAATTTTTACACAAAAAAACAGAAAAATTACTTTCATATTTGTATAATTTATAGTATACTGTATTTAGTTTTGTGATTGTCCGATGGCAATTATGAAATGAATAAAACTTTAATGGAAAGAGGGGGCAAGGCAATGGGCAAAGAAATAGTCGCTATGCTTCTCGCCGGCGGTCAGGGGTCACGTTTATACGCGCTGACACAGAAGCTGGCGAAACCTGCAGTTCCGTTCGGCGGTAAGTATCGTATTATCGATTTCCCGATTTCGAACTGCGTCAATTCCGGCATTGATACCGTAGGGGTTCTGACACAGTATCAGCCATTTGTATTGAATGAGTATATCGGAAACGGTCAGCCGTGGGATCTGGACCGCTTGAACGGTGGTATCCATGTACTTCCGCCGTACCAGAGAGCGAACGGATCGGACTGGTATAAGGGCACGGCGAACGCCATTTATCAGAATATCTCGTTTATCGAGAGGTATGATCCAAAGTATGTGATCATCCTTTCCGGCGACCAGATCTGCAAGCAGGATTACAGCGATTTCCTGCGTTTCCACAAGGAGAAGGACGCGGAGTTTTCCGTGGCAGTTATGGAAGTTCCGTGGGATGAGGCGTCCCGTTTCGGTCTGATGGTGGCCGGCGAGGACGACAGAATTACAGAGTTCCAGGAGAAACCGAAGAATCCGAAGTCGAATCTGGCTTCCATGGGTATCTATATCTTTAACTGGGATGTGCTTCGCAAGTATCTGGAGGAGGACGAGGCGGATCCGGAGTCTGAAAATGACTTTGGCAACAACATCATTCCGAATCTTTTAAGAGACAACCGCCGGATGTACGCATATCACTTCAGCGGCTACTGGAAAGATGTGGGAACCATTTCTTCCCTCTGGGAGGCGAATATGGAAGTCCTGGATCCCGAGCACAGCGGCATCAACCTGTTTGACGATGACTGGAAGATTTACAGCCGCAATGCCGGCATGACCGGACACAAGATCGGTGCGAACGCAGTGATCGATAATTCCATGATCACGGACGGCTGCATGATTGACGGAGAGGTATCCCACTCGATTCTCTATTCCGGTGTCAAGGTGGCCGCGGGTGCTGTGGTGAAAGACGCTGTTGTTATGGGCGGTTCGATCATCAAGGAAGGCGCTGTGGTAGAGCACTGCATCGTTGCGGAGAATGCGATCATCGATGAGAACGCAGCAGTCGGCGTCGTCAAGGAAGGCGAGGCGCAGGGCGTTGCCACCATTGGCCCCGGCGTTTATGTCGGAAGCGGAGCAAAAATCGGCTCCAACGCGATGGTGAGAGAAAATGTAAAGGACGGTGAAGAAGTATGGTAAACAGTGCACTCGGTATAATTTTCCCCAATCAATACGATGAGCTCGTACCGGAACTGACCAGCGAGCGCCTGATGGCTTCCATCCCCTTTGCAAGCCGTTACCGTATGATTGATTTTGCCCTGTCCAGCATGGTAAACAGCGGCATTACCAATATCTCTGTCCTGGCCCGTCAGAATTATCATTCTCTGATGGATCATCTCGGATCCGGACGGGAGTGGGATCTGGCCCGCAAGAACGGCGGTCTGACCATCTGGCCTCCTTTTGCGGAGAAGTCCATGAATGTTTACCGCGGACGGATTGAGGCCCTGGATCACATCATCGGATTTTTGAAAGCACAGAAAGAAAAATATGTGATTCTTTCCGATACGAATATTGCAGCGTCCTTTGATTTCAAGGATTTCATTCAGGCACACATCGACAGCGGTGCAGATGTGACCTGCGCTTACACCGTGCAGCCTCTGCCGGAGAGCATTATGTCCGCGAAACTGATGAACAAGGGAATGTATTACACCTACGATATCGAGGATGGCGTCGTAAAGAAGATGTACATTAACCCGCAGGAAGAGGGCGACCAGAATTTCAGTATGAATATTTACTGCATGGAGCGTGAACTCATGATCAAGCTGGTGCGCGATTCCTATATGCAGGGCGGCGTTTACTTTGAGCGCGACGTTCTTCTACATAAGCTGGAAGAGTTGAAAGTCTGTGCCTACAAGTTCGAGGGCTACTACGGACGAATCAGCGATATGAAGTCCTATTTCGATGAGAATATGAGACTTCTGGAGGAAGAGAATCTGGAAGCGCTCTTCTCTCAGCCGGTTTACACCAAGCTTCGTGACGACAACCCGACCAGATATTTTGACGGCGCGGTGGTGAAGAACGTCATGGCAGCTGACGGCTGTGTCATCGAGGGCAATGTAGAGAACTGTGTGCTTTTCCGTGGCGTGAAGATCGGCAAGGGCGCGGTTGTAAAGAACTGTGTGCTTATGCAGGATACCATCGTTGAGGAAGACGCGGTTCTGGATCATATCATTACAGATAAGAACGCGTTGATCACCGAGGGCAAGGAAGTCAGAGGGACAGATACATTCCCGGTATTTGTGGCGAAGTATCAGGTCATTTAGTTTACAGATTTATTTGGCTTTGCAGGGGAGCCTCCACTCATATGGGTGGGGACTCCTTTTTTGGTGATGCAGTTTCCTTTATTCATAAAGATAAAATTCAGATGTACTCACCGCAGCCATACCTGTTCATACTTTCTTCACAATTTCAACGTAATATTTTCACAAACCCGGCGTAAACTGTTTTACGCTGAGGAGTAGAATTCGCTGTGCGAATGCCCGGAAGAGAACATGAGAGTGACTGAGCACCAGTCGCGGTCAGAAATTGAGCGTGTCCGGGTATCAAGGGTGGCAGGATAGTTACTTCCCTGGCCGTGCAGGGATTTGTTTATGCAAATGCTGCAGGAATGTTAGAAAATGAGGAGGACACAGTTTTGATTGAAATCAGACATCTGACGAAGAAATACGGAAATAATGTAGCTGTCAATGATCTGAATCTTACCCTGGAACCTGGGAATATCTACGGTTTTCTGGGACCGAACGGCGCCGGGAAATCCACCACGATGAATATCATCACCGGATATATCGGGGCGACAGAGGGAGAGGTGCTGGTCAACGGGTATGACATCAATAAAGAACCGGAAAAGGCAAAGCAGTGTATCGGGTATCTGCCGGAACTGCCGCCGCTGTACGGGGATATGAAAGTGGGAGAGTACCTGGATTTTGTGGCGGATCTGAAAAAACTAAACCGCAACACCCGGGAGGCAGATCTGAGGTATGTCATGAATCTGACAAAGATTTCATCTATGAGGAACCGGCTGATCCGCAATCTGTCAAAGGGCTATAAGCAGAGAGTCGGTCTGGCGCAGGCTCTGATGGGGCTGCCGGAGATTATCATTCTCGATGAGCCGACGGTGGGACTGGATCCGACGCAGATCATCGAGATCCGTGAGCTGATCAAATCGCTGAGAGATAATCACACGGTTATCTTAAGCTCCCACATTCTGCAGGAGATCAGTGCGGTCTGCGACCATGTGTTTATCATTTCTAACGGCAACCTGGTGGCCAGCGACACGATGGAACATCTGGAGGAAGAGATGAGCGGCGCACAGCAGCTGGCTGTGACGGTGCGGGCGACGCGGGAAGAAGCGCAGCAGCTGCGGAAGATTGCAGGTGTGAAGAGTGTCGAGATTTTGGAAACAATCACTGAGACAGCAAAGCAGGAGAAAGCGGATTCCGGGAAAGAAAAGCTGATTTCAACAGAAGCAGAGCCTGCCGGCGATGCCGCGGACGGCGAAAAACCCATGCAGGACATCATTCCGGAGATACGTCTGAGTATCACCGCGAACCCGGGCTGCGATGTGCGTGAGGATGTATTTCGCCATTGTGTCAGCAATCAGATTGTTCTCTTAGAGATGTCCGTGGTGACCAGGTCGCTGGAAGATATCTTCCTGGAGCTGACAGACGCGAAGGAGGTGCAGTAATCGATGAAAGCTATTATCAAAAGAGAATTGAAATCTTACTTTACCTCTGTATTGGGATGGGTTTTCCTGGCGGCGTTTTTCTTTGTGTTTAACCTGTATTTCTGGGCGTACAGTCTGAATATGGGATATCCGTATCTGTCCTACACAATCTCCAGCAGCGTCTTTATCTGCCTGGTAATCATCCCCATACTGACGATGCGGAGTATGGCGGAGGATCGGCGTACAAAGACAGATCAGCTTCTGTACACGGCACCTGTCTCGGTTCCGAAGGTCATACTCGGAAAATTTTTCGCCATGGTGATCGTATTCAGCATCGCGATCGGTACAATCTGTCTGTGCCCGCTGATTATGAACAGGTTCGGCACGGTTCCCTATGGGGAGAGTTATGCGGCGATTCTGGGAATCTGGCTTTTTGGATTGCTGGCGATTTCTATCGGTCTCTTTCTGTCTGCAGTGACAGAGAGCCAGGTGATTGCGGCGGTGCTTTCCTTTGGCGTATTGTTCCTCTGCTATATGATGTCAAGTATTGTCAGCTTGATTTCCAGTACGGAGAATCTGCTTACAAAAATACTGAGCTGCCTGGCAATCACAGAGCCTATGGATAATTTCCTTTCCGGTGTACTGGATGTGACGGGAATTATCTACTATATATCCGGCACGGCGCTGTTCCTCTTTTTTACCTGCCAGCTTGTGCAGAAGCACAGGTGGTCTGTCAGTTCGAAGAAAATCCGCCGCGGCGTGTTTAACTCCACCTTTGTGGTGATCGGCGCAGCGATTGTGGTCGTGGTAAATGTGCTGGCGGCGCAGCTTCCCGAGGGTGTAAAAAATGTTGATGTCACCAATCAGAAACTGTATACCCTGACGGATGATACCTGCACATTCCTCGATGCGCTGGATGAGGATGTGACCATTTATGTACTGGAGGCGGAGGATAGTGCAGACACAGTGGTGACCAAAACGCTGAAACACTATGAGGAATACAGCAATCATATCACAGTGGAATACGTGGACCCGACCGTTTCCCCGAATTTTTATACTACCTACACGGATACTGCTCCGACGGAGGGAAGCCTGATCGTGGCCGGGGAAGCGTATTCCAAGGTGATCGACTATGACGATATTTATGAATATACCATCGATTATTCCACTTATACGCAGAGCATCAGTGCGTATGACGGAGAGGGACAGATTACCAGTGCACTGAGTTACGTGACCAGCGGCGATATGCAGACAGTTTACACCATCACCGGACACGGGGAGACAGATATGGATTCTTCCTTTACAGAGGCTCTGGAAAAAATGAATCTTTCCGTGGAAAGCATGACGCTGCTGACGGAAGATGAGGTTCCCGAGGATGCGGCGGCGCTGATCATCAACGGTCCGACCTCTGATTTTTCGGAGGACGACGTGCAGAAGGTCATTGATTATCTGGCCGCGGGAGGGAAGGCGCTGATCACAACCTCCTATGAGGCGACCGGGGACATGACAAATTTTGATTCGATTCTCGCGGAGTATGGAGTCGGAGTGACCCAGGGCGTCGTGATGGAGAGCGATTCACAGTACTGTTATCAGTATCCGTTCTATCTGCTTCCTGATGTGCAGTCCGCCGACGCGACAGCCAATGTGGAAGGCTATGTGATGATCGTGGACGCACAGGCGCTGACGAACACGGAGGAGGACTCAGAGACACTGACCTTTACTTCTCTGCTGGAGACTTCGGAAAGCGCATACATTAAGACGAATATCGATACTATGACAACCTACAGCAAGGAGGATGGGGATGAAGAAGGGACTTTCATTCTCGGCGCAAATGTGGTAGACTCGGATACGGGAGCGGAGGTCACGGTGATTGCGTCCGTGGTGGCGTTCAACGACAACGTGGACAGCTATGTTTCCGGTCAGAACCTGGCGCTCTTTAAGGGAATCATCAGCGGATATTCTACCTCAGAGGTTACCGTATCCATCGATGCGAAGGAATATTCCTATGATTATCTCACCATCAGCCAGGCTGTAGTGTATATCAGTGCGTTTGTTCTGATTATTCTGATTCCGGTCGTCCTGGTTGTCGTGGGAATTCTGATCTGGTACAGAAGAAGGAAGGCATAAGGGAGAGTTAGAATGAGAAAAAAACAATATATTGTGCTGATTATCGTGCTGGCGGCCATTGTCGCCGCCCTGGTGGGCGTGATTTTCGGGAAAAAAGCAAAAACTGCGAAAGAAGAAGCGGAGGAGGAAGCCGCTACCGTCTATGTCAATCAGTTTGACGTCAGTGATGTCACCGCTTTTACGTATCTGCTGGATGACAACCTGGTGATGTTCAGTCTCGAGGATGATGTATGGACCTACATGGGGGATACCACGATGGAGCTGGATACCGACACGGTCGAGGATTTCCTGACGGAGATGAGCGAGGTGACGGCGGACAGCGTTATCGAGGACGTCGAGGACAATTCTGAGTACGGTGTCGACAGCCCGGTGCAGATGTTCGCGGTGGTATTTTCGGACGGCAGCTCCCTGACCTATTGTTTCGGATCTGAGAATGATATTGTCGGAGGCTATTACCTGCAGGTAACAGACGATGCAGATGATACAAACAATGACACTGTGTACCTGGTGGACAGCACCATTGTTACTTCCACACTGGCGACGGAAGTGGAGAGTTTCCAGATCGAGGAAGAGGATGAGGGCTCTGTGTCGGAGTAGATCGGACGCTGGACGCGCAGTTATTGGAATCAGAAAGGATCTTCTGCGGTGAAAGGAACATCACAGAGGATCCTTTGATTTTATATCACAGGGAAGATTTTGATATTGTAAAGCGTTAAAATATATGATTTCCTATGATTTTTTTTCTTTGGTTTCTTCGTCAGTTTCATCAGTCGGGCCGTTTTTCCGTTCCTCTTCATTTCCTGTAGAAAAATGATCTTTCAGCAGTTTATAAATGAAGGTGTAGGTCCATAGAAGGACCGGCAGGACGACGGTGGAATAAATGGCGGCTTTCAGCAGATTCATGGCCTGTTCGCTGCCGATGATTGCCAGGACAATTGTCGAAACATACAGTGCCAGGAGTGCGATGACACCGATCATAGCTATAATTCGCTTCACTTTTTTCATAATGTACACCTCTGCAACGATGAATGATATTTCGACCGCTCGGAATCTGGTATTTAATATACATTGTATCATATTCTTTTGGAAAACTGTATATATTTTGAAAAAGAACTTGAGCTTGAGTTTTATGAAGTCATATGAGAAACAGGTTTGCGCCAAGTGGATAATTATGCTATCTTATCATCAGACAATGGTTACAGCAGAAGAACAGAATATTCCAGACCGCAGCAGTATCGCTGTCTGATCCGCAGACGGCAGATTATAATTCTTTAGTTCTGGTTTTTCTATCCGTATTCGGATGATTTATCATGACATGAATGAAAAAAGAGTGTAACTGATTTACTATAAATTGTCCCATCATTATTTTTCTGCTATAGTCGGGAGTATAAAAGTGTTTTTTTCTGCGTTTGCGGAAAGGACAGTTTTGGAGAAGGAAAGCAAAAATTCACAACATGAAGATGCAGCTTTGAAAGTCATGATGCAGTTTTTCGCGGAGGAGCTCAGTAGATCATGCTGATACAACCGGAAGTTTTGAGAAGACTGAGAAACCGGCAGATATAACTTCGCAGGAAGAAGCGCCAGAAGAGCAGGGAGTGTATGCAGAGCCGGGACAGGAAGAACGGGCATCAGAGGAAGAAATATCGGATGCAAAGAAGGCGATTTTTCAACAGTTACAGAGGTTGGGTACGATTTGGGGCATAGATTGTCAATTTTTATTCCAGTTTTTCTTCATGTTTCGCTTACGGATGTGGTACTGTTTATTGTTGCGTCATATCTCAAAAATTACAAATCAAAATTGGCCAACGCCTGCAGGGATAGAAATTCCCTGGCAGGCGTTTTTTTTGCTCACAAAAAGGATTTATATTTGTAACGAGCGCCTTATTAAAGCAAGAAAAAAACAAGGTTTAGGGGGTGGATTTCCATGCTATAATGTATGTAGCGGTTCGTTGCTTACCAGATGATTTTGAAGCCGCTTAAATAATAAGGAGGTTGTGCTTATGAGCGAAGCAGATCGCCATCGAAATTGCGAGAATGTTAATATCAATTATAAAGGATACAAATCCAATTCTGAAATAGCAGGATTAAAGCAAGAGCAGGTATTCGAAAGCAGAAGCAAATATGGAGGTAATGAGCAGATAAGCAAAAGCAAAACAACGGTCATGCATTGTGTTCGAAGGGCATTTATCAACCCGTTCTCAATCATCCTGTTTGTACTGGCGGTCGTTTCACTGATTACAGATGTAC
>JAJQAD010000034.1 GCA_021204005.1 Clostridiales bacterium | reverse complement strand
TTCAAGGCTTGGAGCGATTTTCTAACTGTACCAACTGTCAAAGACAGGATTTTACATCAAACTATTTCGGATGTCAACTCATCCTGACAAGGACCTCTTCCTGATGCGAAAATTTTGCACAAAACAAAAATTGATTTTTCAAAAATTCTATTTTTACTCTGGCTAATTTTACCACTGGCTGAGATTTTTATGCATTTTTTCCAACTTTGTGCACAATTTTTCTGGATTTTACGGATTTTAATGCTATAATAGAGACATGTCTGGGAAAAATATCGTTTCCCATGGCACTTACACTATTATTCATCATAGGAGGGAAAGAAATGGCTAAGACAAAAGTTATTTCTGTGAAAGAAGCAGGCGCGCTTGTAAAAGACGGTGATACCGTACTGATCGGCGGCTTCATGACAAACGGAACCGCAAAATCGATCGTAAATGAAGTTACAGCAAAAGACCTGACCGTTGTCTGCAACGACGCCGGATTCCAGAACGAGGGCACCGGCAGACTTCTGGCAAACCACCAGGTTAAGAGACTGATCGCGACTCACGTTGGTCTGAACAAAGAGTGCGGCCAGCAGTACAACGAGGGCATCCTCGACCTGAAGCTCCAGCCGCAGGGCACACTGGCGGAGCAGATCCGTGCAGGCGGAGCAGGCCTTGGCGGATTCCTCACGCCCACCGGCATCGGCACCATCGTTGCTGACAGTTCTTCACCGACCACACTCGAGGGCAAGCAGGTTGTCGAGCTTGACGGCAAAGAGTATCTGCTTGAGAAAGCGATCCGCGGCAATGTTGCAATTATCCAGGGCTATGTCGCTGATGAGTCCGGCAACATCCGCTACAAAGGATCCACACGTAACTTCAATATTCCGATGGCATCCGCAGCGGATATTGTTATCGTAGAAGTTGAGAAGATCGTTCCGGCCGGCGAGATCGGCCCGAACTATGTTGAGACTCCTCACATCTTCGTTGATTACTTAGTCGTAAAGGAGGAAGCATAAGATGGAAAGAAGCGAGATTAAACCCTTCATCGCAAAACGTGTTGCGAAAGAGATTCATGACGGTGATGTTGTAAACCTTGGTATCGGTCTTCCCACAATGGTACCCGATTATGTAGATCCCAGCATCAAAATTACCCTGCAGTCTGAGAACGGATTCATCGGCCTCGCAGCAGTAGATCCGGATGCAGACGACGCTGCTTACACGGTAAACGCAGGCGGCCAGCCGGCCGGCATCGAGAAGGACGGTATGTTCTTTGATTCCTGCACTTCTTTCGGCATCATTCGCGGCGGACATGTGGACGCTACCGTACTTGGTTCCCTCCAGGTAGATGAGAAAGGCGATATCGCAAACTGGATTATCCCCGGCAAGATGGTTCCCGGCATGGGCGGCGCAATGGATCTGGTTGTGGGCGCTAAGAAGGTTATCGTTGCCATGGAGCACACCCAGAAGGGCGCTCCGAAGATCTTAAAGGAGTGCACACTCCCGCTGACCGCAAAGGGACAGGTAAACCTCATCGTCACCGAGATGGGCGTGATGGAAGTAACTCCGGAAGGTCTTGTACTGACCGAGTACAATCCCGAGTTCACCGTGGAAGAGATTCAGGCTGCTACAGAGGCAACTCTGATTATTTCTCCGGATCTGAAGTCCATGATTTAAAACATCTGTTTTTTAAAAATTCCCGGCGTGCAGCCGGGAATTTTTTGTTTCAAAGGAAAAATCGTCCTATGAAGAAATAAAGTGTCGCTTTGAGACACTTCGCGCGCGAGCGGTTGCATCGCAAAATTTCTTATCCGCGAGCTGCGCATCCTTTTTTATTTCCTTGCCAGAATAAATACGGTCGCCAGTATCAGCACAAATCCCAGAATATCCATCGGCAAAAACACCGTCTGCAGCACCAATGCTGATGTCAGTGTAGCCACCAGCGGTTCCATACAGCCGACCATATTTCCTCGGGCCGGCCCGATATAGGTCGTCCCCATCAGAAACAGCGCAAACGCACAGACCGTTCCTACCAGCACAATAAAAATCATCCCGAGAATAATTTCCCGGTCAAAAGAAATCGGATACCGCCACACCCGCATCAGAAAAAAGAAAGCAATGCCGCCAAAGAGCATCCCCCATCCGACAGGCAGAATACTCCCCCACTTTTTCATCAGTTTCTGCGGCATCATAATATAAATCGCGGCAGCCACAGCGGAAATCAGTCCCCAGGCCAATCCCTCCTGCGAAATATACAGAGACAAAAAGCTTCCGTGGGTCGCCACCAGAAAGATGCCTGCGATGCTGGAAAAGATACCCACGATCTCCCGGAAAGCCGGCCGTTTCCGCGCCATCATACAGCTGACAAGCAGCACAATCACTACCGAAAAATACTGCAGCACCGTAGCGGTGCCGGAATTTGTCTTCGAAATGGATGTGGTGTAAGCGAATTGCGTGAACATCAACCCACATACACCGAAGGCAATGCAATAGCAAAAATCCTTTGGCGTATGGGTAAATTTCTGAAATTTTTCTTTCTCCGTCAGACAGCCAAAGCAGACCAGAACAATCCCCGCAAAAATCAGACGAATCTGTGTCAGCCAGATGGAGTTCACTCCCTGCACGGAGCAAAGGTATTGGGTGCAGGTCCCTGAAAGTCCCCAGCAGGCCGCACCCAATATCGTAATCAGCATTCCTTTTGTGTAATCAGACATTTCCCAAATTTTTCCCAGACAAACTCCCCGACATCCCAATATAACTTCGCATCAAACCTGTGAAAAAAACATTTCCGCAGGCTCTCCCGTTGTCATGGCTGCCGTTTTTTCAAACTGCATCATTACGCCTCATCTGCCGCACAAACAGACAATCCCAGCTCCTTCAGCTGCTTTTCATCCACTGTGTTCGGCGCATCCGTCATCAGGCAGGACGCGTCCTTCATCTTCGGGAACGCGATGACATCACGGATGGACTCTGCCTGCACCATAAGCATCACCATACGGTCTAATCCGTAAGCCAGCCCCGCGTGAGGCGGAACCCCATATTTGAAAGCTTCGAGCAGGAAGCCGAACTGGCTCCATGCCTGCTCCTGCGTAAAGCCCAGCACCTCAAACATTTTTTCCTGGATATCGTTCTGGTGGATACGGACGGAACCGCCGCCCATCTCCGCACCGTTTAAGACAATGTCATACGCCTTTGCACGGACAGCGCCCGGATCGGAATCAATCTTATCCCAGTCTTCCTCCATCGGCATCGTAAACGGATGGTGCATAGCCTTGAAACGCCCTTCCTCGTCAGACCACTCCAGCAGAGGAAACTCTGTCACCCAGAGGAAATTAAACTTCTTCGGGTCCATCAGACCCAGTTCTTTTCCCATGTGGAGACGCAGCGCACCCAGCACATCCCAGACCACTTTATTTTTATCCGCAGCGAACAACAGCAGGTCTCCGCTCTTGCCGCCCATCGCGTCAATCAGTTCCTGCAGGCCTTCCTCCGTAAAAAACTTTGAAAAGGAGGATTTGACGCTTCCGTCACTCTTACACTGAATGTAGGCCAGTCCCTTTGCGCCGTAGGTCTTCGCCAGCTCCACCAGCTTATCCACCTGCTTCCGGCCAAGATCGCCTTTGCCCGGCACGCAAATACCGCGGACACTTCCGCCATTCTCCAGTGCATTGGAAAAGACAGCAAAATCACAACCTCGCACCACGTCAGACACGTCAATCAGCTCCATGTCGAACCGCGTATCTGGCTTGTCAGAGCCATAGCGGTCCATCGCCTCCTGCCAGGTCATCCGCGGAATCGGGAGCTGCACTTCCACGCCGATTGCTTCCTTAAAAACATACTGAAGCAGGCGTTCATTCACATCAATAACGTCGTCCACATCCACAAAGGCCAACTCCATATCCGCCTGGGTAAACTCCGGCTGGCGGTCCGCGCGCAGATCCTCATCGCGGAAACAGCGGGCGATCTGGAAATACCGGTCATAACCGGAGCACATCAGCAGCTGCTTAAACAGCTGCGGCGACTGGGGTAGCGCGTAAAAATTGCCCGGATGCACACGGCTGGGCACCAGGTAATCCCTCGCTCCCTCCGGCGTAGACTTCGTCAGCATCGGCGTCTCAATCTCCAGGAATCCTTCCTTCGCCATAAACTCCCGGAGCAGATAAGCCACCTTGCTGCGCAGCATCAGGTTGCGCTGGATATCCGGACGGCGCAGGTCGAGATACCGATATTTTAAGCGCACCTCATCCCTTGTCTGCGAGTTCTCCTCAATCTGAAACGGCGGTGTCTCAGACTCAGATAAAATGCGCAGCGATTCTGCGATCACCTCGATATCGCCGGTCTTTAAATTCTCATTGACAGCGGCGGAGCGCTTCTGCACTACACCCTCTACCGCGATGACAAACTCGTTGCGCAGCATCCCCGCCTTCGCGAATCCTTCCGCGCCCACGCTTGTCTCGTCAAACACAATCTGAAGCAGGCCGGAACGGTCTCTCAGATCCACAAAAATCAGGCTGCCGAGATTTCTTCTCCGCTGCACCCAACCCATCACGGTCACTTTCTCACTGATATTTGCTGCAGATAACTCTGTGCATCTGTGGGACCGTTTCAGTCCCCTCATCGATTCTGCCATGGCAAATCTCCTTTCGTCTCCCTCTGATCCAGTTTATTATAAAATTCCAGGAAATTGGTATAGCCCTCTTTCCCGAGCTGCTCCTTCTGGAACTTTTTATTTTTATTCATGCGGACCACCAGCACCTGTTCGCCGTTACTCCGCGCATTCTGTGCGCTTTTGATTACTTCTGTCAGCAGCGCTCCTGATAATCCCTTTTCCACCATATAAACCGTCTTTACATGCTGATCCGGCACATGGAAACCGCTCTCCATAAGGAGAAGAATAATCCTCTCAAAACCGATGGAAAATCCGCAGGCCGGCACTTCTCTGCCGGTAAAGCTGCCCACCATCTTGTCATAACGGCCGCCGCCGCCGCAGCTTCCGCCGAACTCCGGCATATTAATCTCAAAAATCGTTCCGGTATAATAGGACATTCCGCGCACCAGCGTCGGGTCAAAAACCAGTTCAAACTTCGCCGCTTTCGATGCGTTGACCGCCTGCGCAATCTCTTTCATATTCTGCACGACAGACTCTTCCAGAAAGTCTCCCAGCTCTTCCGCCAGATAAGAAAGGCCGTCCTCCGCCTGTTCCACACCTTTAAAAAGAGAAAGGTACTTCTCTACGGACGCCTCCGGATATCCCTCTTTCGTCAGCTCCGCGGCCACGCCGTCCAGGCCGATCTTGTCCATTTTATCCAGGATGATAAAGACATTGTCGTATTCTTCCTCAGCAAATCCGCTGTAAGCCGCCATCGCCTTTAAAATACGCCGTTCATTGATGCGGATCTCGAAATTCTGAAATCCGATCTTCCCCAGTGTAGTGGTCGTCGCCAGGATCAGCTCGATCTCCGCCAGGTTGGACGGCTCCCCCAGGATATCAATATCGCACTGCATAAACTGCCGGTAACGCCCTCTCTGCGGCCGGTCCGCTCTCCAGACATTGCCCATCTGCAGCGCCTTAAAGGGAGACGGAAGATCATTCGCATGATTCGCGTAAAAGCGGCAGAGCGGAACGGTCAGATCGTAGCGCATCCCGTAATCCACCAGATCCATTTCGTTCTCAGCAGCATCCAGCTTCAGCTTCTCTCCGCGCTTCATCACCTTAAAAATCAGCTTCTCATTCTCGCCGCCCTGTTTATTCGTCAGATTGGAGATATCCTCCATACAGGGAGTCTCAATCGGTGTAAATCCAAAAGAGCTGTAGGTCTCCCTGATCACGTTCTGCACATAATCCCGGACTTTCATCTCCTCTGGCAAAATATCTTTCATTCCGTTGACCGGTTTCTTCTTTAATGCCATGGCTCATCCTCCTCTTCTTTTTTCCATTTTCAGTATTATATTTCCCCGATTTTCTATCCTGTCTCCCCAGCGGCACTTCCCTCTATTTCCCGAAAGCAAGCCTTAATATCTGTATTATACATAAGTGTGTTGCAGAATTCAACGCTAACCCGCAGCATGCCCGTCCAGAAGCTTCCGCTTCCTCTCGATCATCTCATCCACCCGCTCCAGATAGGCCGTAATATCCTTCACATTGCCTACCCGCTCAATGCGGGTTCCATGATCATACACCACTTTTGTGGTCGCGCCTGCGCCGAGCGCCATGATGGTCTGCTTCTCCTCCATGATCAGGATATTATAGACGCCCGCCTTACCGGGAGCGGCATATCCGACATTTTCAAAATTCCCCGCCATATTCTTCTGGCGGTACAGATAATAAGGCGAAAGCCCCATTCTCCGGCAGTAATCCGCCGTCAGGTCAATGGTCTCCCAGGTATTTTCCATATGGAGATACCCATACTGTTCCCGCTCCATCCGCAGGCGGGACGCCCGCTTGATTGCCAGGGAGTGCACCGTCACATTGTCCGGTGCCAGTTTGGCGATTTCTTCCATCGTCCGCCGCACATCATCCAGATTCTCCTCCGGCAGTCCGACGATCAGATCCATGTTAATATTGTCAAACCCCATATCCCGCGCCAGCGCAAAACTCTCCTTTATCTGCGCCACTGTATGACGCCGCCCGATCAGCCGCAGGGTGTCTTCTTTCATAGTCTGAGGGTTGATGGAAATGCGGGAAATATTATGCCTGCGAAGCACTTTAAGCTTGTCCGCAGTGATGCTGTCCGGACGTCCGACTTCAACCGTGAACTCAAGCAGGTGATTTTCCCTTAAATTGTTCGAAATATTCCGTTTCTCTGGATTAACACCGTTTTCCTTCTCGCGGAAACTTTCCTGACACAAGTCGCCAGATATTCCGCAGCATAGGTCCTTCTGCTGCAAGCCGCCGTAAACGATATGCTTTCGATCATCAAAAAGCTCAAAATTCTCCCCAATCGCCGTGATCAGCCGCTCCAGATGCTCCGGCTCCAGGGAAGTCGGCGTCCCGCCGCCGATATAGACAGAATTTAAATATTTCCCTCTCATCAATTCCGCTGTGGCAGCAATCTCTCTGCACAGAGCATCCAGATACTCATCCACTCTCTTTTTCCAGGTGCCGATCGGATAAGAAGTAAAAGAGCAGTAAAGACAGGTGCTCGGGCAAAAAGGGATCCCGATATACAGGCTGTAACCGTCCTCATAATCAATGCGGGAGAGGAGCTCCATCTCTCGCTTCGCCACCTCAATGCTCAAATCAATCTTAGCGTCTGAGGCAAAATAAGTGTCCCTCATACAGGTACGGATTGCTTCCTCCGTCTGCCCCTCCTCCAGCATCGCCATGGGAATCTTTGTCGGGCGGATGCCCGTCAGCGTCCCCCAGGGGAGCGTGGTTCCGGAAAGTTCAGCAAGCAATTCATACAGTTTTTGCTTTAACCGGTTCTTTGTCTCCCTGCGGTCCGATGACTTCACGGAAACTCTTCCTGTCAGAACCGCTTTCTCTTCCGTCAAACCCGCCTTCTTTTCCGTCAGGGTCGCTTTCTCTCCCGGAAAGATAGCAGGAGCATCACTATTTTTTTCCTCTTCCTCAGGTTCCTCGGATTCCCAGGGCAGAAAGAAGGAAAATGTAATTACATCTTCCCCATAATCCACCGCAAGATGAAATTTCGCCGTCCGGGCAAGCGTCCAGAACTCCGCTTCTTTCCACCGTTTGCGCCCCGCCAGCTTTTTTTCTCTTTCCGTCAGATCAGTTCCATCCGCTTCCGCTGCATTTTCATCTTTGTCCACCGCAGCTATATTTTCTTTACAAGAAAAAGCCCGCACCATAACTTCCTGATCCGGGTAAAACGCTTTGACGAGCGAATGGATATCATATTCAAAATTCGATTCATTAAAAGCTACTGTAATCATAACTATATCACATATTCATAAATTTCGCCGCGCCCGTTTTCTGCACAGCGCATTGCCAGCGCTCAGAGGAATGGGTTATAATCCGCCTCTGTTCCAATTGTCGTTGTCCCCATATGCCCCGGATAGACTTTCGTGTCACGCGGCAGCACAAGGACTTTTTCCCGTATACTCCTCACAAGCTGCGACATACTTCCTCCCGGGAAATCCGTCCGCCCGATGGAGCCGCAGAAGAGAGAATCTCCGCTGATCAGAGTCTTGTTCTCCGCAAAATAATAGCAGGCGCCGCCCGGCGTATGTCCCGGCGTGTGCAGCACGCAGATGTCAAAACCGGCCACCGAAAGCTGCTGGCCGTCCTTCACAAATACATCCGCCTCATAGGTCTCCGGGTTACCGAACATGGCGGAAGCATTCATCCGTATATCTCCGAGCGTCTTCCTTTCCGCTTCATGCACATAGACCGGAATCCGATATTTTTCCTTTAAAATCTTCGCATGATGAGCATGATCATAGTGGGCGTGCGTCAGGAAAACCGCAACCGGTTTTAACTCCAGCTTCGCGATATTTTTCTCCAGCATAGGCGCATCCCCGCCCGGATCCACGATAATGGTCTCCTTCGTGGATGTGTTTACCAGGAGATAGCAATTCGTGCCGATATCTCCGACATTATACTCCAGAATCTGCAAATCTGTCATTTCTGCCTCCTACTTTTAGAGATAATACTACAACGCTATTTCACTCCGACCAATACCATCGACATCCGGCGTATCCGTCCGACCCTTAAGCCGTCGTCCTCTCAATATCAAAAATACTCTCAATCTGCCGCAGCTTCTCCGCCACGGATGTCAATTCATCCTTCCCCTTTGTATGGAAAGAAACCGTAATCGTCGCGACACCCTTCTTATTCGTGCGGGAATTGATTGAGACAATATCAATCGCCCTCTCAGTAAAGACTTTTGAGATATCCACCAGCAGACCGGTGCGATTGTTCGCAAAAATCTTGATCTCAGCCAGGTACTGTCCGTGTCCGAAATCCTCATCCGCCGCGCCGCGCTGCCACTCCGCCTCAATCAGGCGGTCCCGGTCAATATCCGGGAGCTGGATGATATTGGAACAGTCCGTACGGTGAATGGAAACGCCCCGGCCCCTGGTCACAAAACCGACAATCTCATCTCCCGGCACCGGGCTGCAGCACTTGGAAAAATGCACTGCCACGTCAGCCAGTCCCTTTACGACAATCCCGCTCTTCTTCTTCGCGTTGTTCGCCTGGGAGGCTTTTTCCCGGCTATCAGCGGATGAGCTTAGAATCTCCTCATCCGTCACGACAGACTTCTGATCCTTCTTCAGTTCTTCCTGCATCCGGTTGATGATCTGCGCTTCGCGTAAGCCCCCGTGCCCTACCGCCGCCAACACGGAATCCCAATCGCGGAAGCCGTACTTTTTCTGCACTTTATCCTGGTAAGCAGGTTTGTTGAGATCGCTGTAATTGATTCCTTTTGTCTTGCAGTAGGCAAGCAGCATGTCCTTTCCGCGGACGATATTCTCCTCTTTAAACTCGTGGCGGAACCACTGGTTGATCTTGTTGCGCGCCTGAGGACTTTTCACCACATTCAGCCAGTCGCGGCTGGGACCTCTGGAATTGGCGGAAGTCACGATCTCGATCTGATCGCCGTTGTTAATCGTATAATCAATGGGGACCAGCTTGCCGTTGACCTTGGCTCCTACCATCTTATTTCCGACGGCACTGTGAATGTTGTAAGCAAAGTCAATCGTGGTTGATCCCATCGGCAGGGTCTTGACGTCGCCGTTCGGCGTAAAACAAAAGACAGTATCGGAAAACAGATCCAGATCTGTCTTCAGCAGGCTTAAAAACTCCTTGTTGTCTGCCGTACCCTGCTGCCATTCCAGAATCTGGCGCAGCCAGCTCAGCTTTTCCTCCTCGCCGCCAATGGCGTTGCCGTTGTTTGCTTCCTTATACTTCCAGTGCGCCGCGATACCATACTCGGATGTGCGGTGCATTTCCTCCGTGCGGATCTGAATCTCAAAGGGCCTGCCGTCCGGGCCGATCAGCGTCGTGTGAAGAGACTGGTACATATTCGGCTTCGGCATGGCGATATAATCCTTAAATCTGCCGGGAATCGGCGTATAATGCTCATGAATCACACCCAGCGCCGCATAACAGTCTTTGAGATCCTTCACGATAATCCGGATGGCAAAAAGGTCATAAATCTGATCCAGGGTCTTATTCTGATTTACCATCTTCTTATAGATGCTGAAAAAATGCTTGGCACGCCCCATAACACTTGCCTTGATACCGGCGTCGCTGATCACCTTGCTGACTTCCTGCACCAGAGCGTTGATATAGGCCTCGCGGACAGACTTGCGCTGCGCCACCTGATTCACCAGATTATAATACGCTTCCGGCTCCAGGTACTTTAGTGCCAGGTCGTCAAGCTCTGTCTTAATCCGGGAAATACCGAGCCGCTGTGCGATGGGAGCGTAAATGTCCATGGTCTCCCTGGCTTTTTCCTTCTGCTTCTCCGGCTTCATGTATTGCAGCGTCCGCATATTGTGGAGGCGGTCCGCCAGCTTGATGATGATAACCCGGATGTCCTTTGCCATAGCGAGAAACATCTTGCGCAGGTTCTCCGCCTGCACTTCGACCTTATCCACATCATAAGACAGCTGTCCCAGCTTGGTCACGCCGTCCACCAGGAGAGCCACCTCCTCGCCGAACTCCTCCGTGACCTCCTCCTCCGAGATAAACGTATCCTCCACCACGTCATGGAGAAGCCCTGCCACGATGGTCTCCTTATCCATCTCCAGCTCCGCCAGAATAATTGCCACATACAGCGGATGGATGATGTACGGTTCTCCGGATTTTCTTCTCTGATCCTTGTGAGCCGTACAGGCAAGGCGATAAGCCCTCTCCACCATAGAGATGTCCTCTGACGGGTGATACTTCTGAATGGTCGCCAGCAGCTGGTCATACAGATCCTCCGGTTTGGCAAAGTCCCGGATCTGCACAATCGGCTTCCGTGCCGGAATCACATCGCCCTCCAGCATTGATTTATTTTCGATTTCCGCTAATCTATTTTCTTCCATACTGTTTTAACCTGTTTTGAGTACTATTCACAGTTCATTTTTAAAATACGGTTCATGATTTCCGCCCTCTTGCATATAGGCAGTTGTTTCTGACGTAACTGTTCAGTACCTTCACAGTTACGGGGAAAAGTCCATGAAAAATCGCTACGCGATAGGACTTTTCCCTGTTCAATTTACGTCATCAGACGCACTTCGCAGCAAGTGCGAAGTACTGACCTAAATAGT
>JAJQAD010000223.1 GCA_021204005.1 Clostridiales bacterium | reverse complement strand
TTTGTATATGTATTGTCGCATTCAGCCTACAGAAAATATTGTATCAAACACACACCTGTATTTCAAGGAAAAATGTAACTGTTCCATACTTTCACAGTTATGAGGAAAAGTCCATTTGAAATCGCTATGCGATGGGACTTTTCCATGTTTCATTTACTTTATCAGACGCACTTCGCAGCATGTGCGAAGTACTGTCCCGAATAGTTACGGAAAAATCTCCTGGATCACACTTCCGAAAATCTCCTCATTTTCCCTCGATGCAGTGATCGCTGTATCTCCCGCCGGCTTTTGCGCCGTATACCTGTCCGCAGCCTCCCACCGGGTCTGCCTGCCTTCCTGGCTCAATGCCACTTTTGTCATTTCCCTCGTCTTCTCTATGAGCAATCTGATCTGTTTCCTGCATCTTCTCACTGCAGCCAGCGTGATCATCATCAGTAAAAAGGTACACGCCAGCAGACCCAGCATAAGCTCGTCCCTGTATAGAGTGTACCATGATACCGCTAATTGAATTACCGTATCCATTGCCATACCTCCTTTCTGCCATTTCAGGAACTGTAATAGAATTAAAATTCTTAGCACTTCCTAAGTGTAGCAGAATCCTTCCGCAAAAAAAAGATGGACAGGCTCACTTTTCACCGCAAGTTGCGACAAAAGATGAGCAACGCTTTTTGCTGCGACAGACGTGCAGCGGCTGCTTTTGCGCATGTAAGGTGAAGAGCTGTGAGCAGCAATAAAAACTCATAAAAAAAGATTGTTGACTTTTCTTTCCCGGCGTATACTATAAATAAGTAAGAAAAAATGATTTTCACAGAAATACGAGAGGACAAACACATGAAGAAGATCATTCTCACCGGCGGCGGCACTGCCGGCCATGTAACCCCCAATATAGCTCTCCTGCCCAGCCTGAAAGAGCTCGGCTATGAGATTTCCTACATCGGCTCCTACCATGGCATCGAAAAAGGGCTGATTGAAAAAGAAAATATTCCCTATTACGCGATCTCTTCGGGCAAGCTGCGCAGATATTTTGATCCCAAAAATTTTTCGGATCCGCTTAAAGTAGTCAAAGGCTATGCGCAGGCGCGCAGACTGATGTTTAAGCTCAAACCGGACATCGTCTTTTCCAAGGGCGGCTTTGTCAGCGTGCCCGTGGTGCTCGCGGCCAGACACGCCAGGATACCTGTAATCATTCATGAATCTGATATCACTCCCGGACTGGCGAACAAACTGGTCATCCCTTCCGCCAGCAAAGTATGCTGCAATTTCCCGGAGACGTTGGCACACCTCCCGGAGGGGAAAGCGATCGTATCCGGCTCACCGATCCGCCAGGAACTGCTGCACGGAGATAAGGAAAAAGCTTATACATATACCGGTTTTTCATCGGATCGTCCGGTCATCCTGATCATCGGAGGAAGTCAGGGTTCCCAGGTGATCAACGAAGCGGTTCGACGGCTGCTCCCCACTCTGCTTCAGTCCTGGCAGATTATCCATCTCTGCGGCAAAGGAAACCTGGACCCGACCCTTCATCACACAGCCGGCTATGTACAGTATGAATATATCAACGAGGAGCTGGCTGACCTCTTCGCCATCTCTGACCTCGTCATTTCCCGTGCAGGGGCAAACGCAATCTGCGAACTGCAGGCGCTCTGTAAGCCGAACATTCTGATCCCGCTGTCAAAAGCAGCCAGCCGCGGCGATCAGATTCTGAATGCCAACTCTTTTCAGAAACAGGGCTTCAGCTATGTTCTGGAGGAAGAGAATCTCTCCGAAGACACTCTGGCGCAGGCCGTCTCCTCCGTATGGGAAAACAGAGAGACTTATATCAAAGCCATGGAAGAAAGCCAGAAAGCAAATGCGATCGACATCATCATCGGTCTGATCGAGGATCTGCGGAAAAAGAGATAAAAGATACCCGGTTACCGTGCCGGATGCGGGAATGCCATCACCATATATGCAGATGACTCTCTCCATATCCGGCACGAGCTACGTCGAGTATTTTTGAGATATGTTATCGGGAAAACAGACGTGCAATCTGCCTGCGTTCTCACAAAGTTCCCGCTAAATCTGCTCTTTTCTCATATCCAGTTCTTTACATATTTCCGCAATCTCCTCCGCGGAAAGCTCCGCGTGATTCCATCCCAGCTTTTCCTCGTTTCCATCCCCAATATAGCGCGGAATCAGATGCATATGGAAGTGAAATACCGTCTGACCGGCCACTTCTCCGTTGTTCTGCACGATATTAAAGCCATCACATTTTAAAATTTCCGTCATCTTTGCCGCCAGCTTCTTCGCTAGCACAAACACTTTGGACGCATACTCATCCGGAAGTTCATACACATTTGCCGCATGGCATTTCGGAAGTATCAGCGCATGCCCCCGGGTAGCCGGGCTTGCATCCAGAATCACTGTAAACATATCATTCTCATAAATTACATTTGTCGGGATATCCCCGTTGGCCAGCTTACAAAAAATACAATTGTCATCCTTCATGTCGGTAACCTCCTCGTCTGCTCATTTTCAATTCGAAATACAGGGCGCGCCTGCAGTTTTAGTATAAAGAATAAAGAAAGAAAAATCAATGCCCGCCCGAGTTTCTGAAAGATTCACTGCTTTTTTCAGAAGAATTTGATAAGGAAGCACAACAAGAGATCAAATCATTCTCTGTTTCCGCGGGAACGCGGCGGATGACCTTCTGCAGGACACCGCATATTCCTCTGTGGCAAAGGCAACCCGGTCTCCCTCCTGAACCTCCACCGGCGTATTCATCGGAACAAGCTTCCGGTTAAGATAAGTACCGTTGGTCGAATTATAATCCTCCAGAAACAGCTTATCCTCCTGCAGAGAAAATCCGGCATGTACACGGCTGACCGTCCGGGACTGCATGACCCCGTTCACTCTCCGGTCATCAGTCCCGATGAGAAACGGGAAATCTGCCATAAGCAAATCGTGCTCCAGTCCGTCCCCTTTATACACCAGTTCCCATGTTTTGACCATATCCTCCTCCGAGAAGAGTTCCGTCTTACCCATACCGTCCAGCCCCTCCGCCGCATAGAGAATCGTCTGCTCCTCCTCCAGGATTTTTCCGTAATCAATTTTTTTCTTTTTGCTTCTCCATGCTTTTCTTCGTCGTCCCCGTTTTTGCACAGGCGTATCCACAAGAAATTCCAGATCCCCCTCCTCCTCGAAAAAGCAATCACTGTCCGCACTGCTTCCGGCACTTCTTTTTGCTTCATCTCCATATGACAGTGCCCGAAAATCTTTCTTTTGCTGATTCTGTCCTCCGTCATCGATTTCCTCCTGACATAATAACAGACATTCCACACAGTCCGAAACCACAAATTCCGATTGCACACACCGCTCATACATATCATACCCCATCCGAACTGCCACCGGATCCGCATGATTCAGCTGTTGCAGGATTTCCTCAAACAACCCCTGCAGCCCGGATAGCTTCTGCTCCTTCAACCCCGGGATATAACAAAACCGCAGTTTCCCCGAAAAACGATCATAGTAAATAAAAGATGTCAGAAAGCAGATATTGCCGTCATCTAAAAGATACTCCTCCATCGCTGATTTCATTTCGATCAGACTCCGGAGCAAGGTACACAACTGTGCCTGCCCCACCGCGTCAAAAGAATACTGCTTTTCCAGTGATTGCATACCGGTCACGTCATACCAGTATTCCACATTTCCATCTGTGATAATCACCTGAAATTGCAGCAGGCAGGGAATATCATTGTGCTGGATCATTTTCAATTCATACTGCTCAAACGGATAATCCGCTTCTTTTACAATCATATAACTTTTTTTGCGGTTCTTAAAAATTCTGTTTTCATCAACCAATCCTCTTATACTTTCCGCCAGACCCGCTCTTCCTTCTGTTTTTCACACAGAACCACTACGGCTTCAACAAATCCCGAAAGCTGCGCTATTTCAAACTATCCAGGATTCCCCGAAGCACACTCTGATTCAGGAATAACGATCTGCTATCCAGCTGCCGCAATGCATCTACATCGGCAGCCGCCTGTTGGATGCTTTCGTACCAATCCATAGACAAATGCAGTACAAACGCTATCAACAATACTATAATGGGGAAAAGGATGACTGCCTCAACTGTAAAAGATCCCCGACACCAGACTCCGCCCGACCATCGATTCCATTCCTTCCTCAGTAATCCGGGCAACATTTTCAACTGCTGTAGCATAAATTTATCTCCCCTCGTCCAGGGTTCTCAAAGAAATCAAACACTGCCAAAAACAGCAAGAATCATCATTCCTGCAAAAGCCGCCAATACAAAAGGCGCAAAAGCCAGACTTTCCTTACGCGTACACTTTTTTGTCAGAAGCAAACATCCCCCGGCCAGGCCGCAGAGCGTCGTTGCTCCAAACAGAAGCAGCAGAGTCGGCCACATCCCGGCATATGTTCCCAGTGCACAGAAAAGAATTCCGTCGGCAAAGCCCACGCTTCCCTTCATTGCCAGCGAACACAAGAGCATAAATCCTCCCACACATACGCCGCTCAGGATTGCACCCCACGCCCGGTCAAAAACCACGCGGGAAAAAAATATTCCCACCACCCCGCAAACTCCCAGCAGAGACAACGGCATCTCTTTTTTCCTGTAATCAATCCACGCAAAGGCCGCCAGAAATCCAAGCAATACGCACGCTTCCAGTTGTTCCATCCCCTGTTTCCTCCTGCAATCCCAATCCATTGTCTCAGTTACACTTCGAGCAGGCATGCCGGTCGCCCACCTGATCCGCGGACACTTTGTAAATCGTCCGCTTTAACCCACTGCAGCTCAGATCACTGTGATACTGTGTCCCATAATCGGTAATATAAACCGTGGAACCGCCCTCATAGCAGCTGCAGGCATAATAAATGGCTCCGCTTTTATTACGAAGAGAGTTTACGGTTGATACCGGAACCGCACGGATTGAAAGCTTCAGATAACTGCATTCTGCACTGCTGTGGTATGCCGCCCCCTCCGGAGTGATATAGACATAACAATCCTCTCCATCCGTGTCATTCTCTGCAGCGCCGGTCCATTTTTTCATACTCACACACTGCTCTACCGGAAGTGAGTTCAGCTTCCAGAAAGAAATGGGCAGCTGCACCCGGTAATCCGCGGATAATGTAACATAATCGCCGGACAGATCGGAGCCCAGCAGAGAAATACTGGTCAAACCGTTTTTCAGTACAGATTCCTCATAGCCGTGCTCATTCATATAAGTGCGAAACAGCACCTCCCCTTCAGCCAGGGACAGGACTTCACAGTTATCCTCACTGTCCTGCCAGGAGACAGCCATCATCCGCGCAGCATACTGCAAACCGGCATTGACCTGTGTCTGTATCTTCAGCATCGGGAACAACCCCACCACAATTACAGCTGCGAACAGAAAAAGAGGAAGTATGAAAGCCGCTTCCACGGTAAAACTGGCTTTCCGGCAGACACATTGCAGTGCTTTTGCATATGCAGTGTTTAAGATAACAGGAGGTACAGGATCAGATCGTTTCCGCATATGATTTGAGAGAGATTTGGTTAAGATTTTGAAAGACCTGTTCTGTATTTTATGTTGTAGCAAAAGCACTGTAATATGTCCGCCTCCTTCCCGTTATTGATTCATAAAGCTGATATCAGATTCGTCCTGAAACTGTATCGTTCCCAGCGAATCTCCCCCAAGTGTGACATATCCCCAAAACAACGGTGAAGCCTCATACACGTATGCGCACTCCGCCCGGCAAACCATCTGATCCATCCGGACATCGGTATTTTTCTCAATCATATCCATTGCTCTTACCGCCAGTTTTTCATCTGAGGTCAGCCACATCAGGATCTGCAGATAATTCTCATAGGAGAGTCCTTTTGTCTGCTGTTCTCCCTCAGTCGCATAGACAGTGGAGGAAAGACTACCCAGGTCTGTATGCCACTGTTCTGTCGTCTTGACGAGAGATACTTTCCCGCCTTCCAGCAAAATCCTGACATCACTGATAGATTCCGCATAGGCCCATGCCGCCAGAAGCCCCTGCTGTACCAGAGGCTCCAGCTCCGGCTGTCCCACAACCGAAACCAGCAATGCCGCGATCGCTGCCGCCTCCTGCTGTTTTTGGGAATTTGTCTCCAGATAAGCCAGATTTGCAGCCTCCCGCATCAGGAGCAGCCGTCTGACAACCGTTTTCAGATTCGCCTGGTCTTCCGCTTTCCCCGCCAACATATATTCCAGTTCATAATCCAGCGCCTGATCAGCGGAATCCTCCGATGCATCGGAAAAATACTGCCCCAGATAAAGGTAAAACAACAGCTTATCCATGGCTGATATATCCTCTGAAGCCACCAGATTGCCGCTTTCCAACGTTCGGTTTTCGATGCAGGTATCACGGTCAACTGACTTCTGAGAAATATCCGCATCCGGCATCACAATAGCAAGGATGCCGCTCCTGCTCATTTTTTTCACCCACTCTAACGGGTTTTCCGTCAGCTTCACATCTGCGGCGTCGGCTGATTCATCAGTCGACATTCCGCCGCTTGCCGTCTCGCCGCCAACTGCTTCACCACTCGCCGTCCCGGCATCAGAAGCCATATTTCCCGTATTCCCTTCCTCCGCGCCGGTATCCGTACTATTTCCTTCCTCCGCACCGGATGCCGCCGCGGATTCCAGCGTCTCAAGAGTCTCTATCGCCTCACTTGCCAGATCCGTCGACGCCCCGGAGGTATCCTCCCCTGTGATCCATCCCATCATCGTCTGCAGCGCGGTTTCTGTCGCCGTCATTTTCATCATTTCCGCGGCCTGCTGCCGAAAAGCCGCTCCCCCTTCATCTGTTGCAAGCTGATAAGCACTCGTGGTAACCTCTGTCAGATGCACCTGCAGCACATAATAATTGTCCCCGGACTGCCCCAGCGAGGAAAGATTTCCCTCTATGGCCGACTGCTGCAGACTTTCCAGGGAGTCCAGCGACGGAAAATCCCCCTCGCCCGCCTGCCAGAATAGCAGATGATACTCCTCCCAGAGACTTTGATCATAGGAAGCCAGGACGGTATCACGCGCCTGCATCGTGCTGATCTGGCTGTTGGACTTTAAACCGCTGACCCGGGCAGCCTCCAGAAAAGCAAAAACCGCCGAGAAAAATCCTGTCAGCAAGAGCGCCATAAAAACGGTAACGCTTCCTCTTCTTCTCATTACAGCGTGCCCGCCTGATTACTGATGTTGGAAAAAGTATTCTTCACCAACGTCGTCAACTGTTCCTTAAAAATCAGAATCAGCCCGATCAGGACAACCAATATCAGTATAATCTCCACCGTCCCAATGCCATCCTCTTCCATAAAAAATCGCTTTACTTCCCTCATTCTCTTCTCCTCCCGCTTCCTCTATCGTAGTATTGTCTCCTCTTTGTCTCTTGCCTCTGTCTTACTTTTTACTATTCATACGTACCGACTTCCCACATCATACCATTACAGATTCCCCAGCGCGGGAAGCAGCAATACCGCCAGGATCAGCACCAGCATCACCAGCATGGGAAACAGTAACTTTGTACCGGCTTCCTCCCCCAGCTTCCGCGCCCGGCTCCTCCGCATATCCAGAGCATCCTCTGACTCTTTCTGAAGAATACGCCGGATATCTCCTGTTCCTTTGGAAAGATTCTGTGTCAGTATGGAACTGAACCGCTTATATGGAGCAAGCCCAATCCGCCTGCCAAACCGCTCGTAGGCCTCGCGCTCACCTCTCCCCTCCCGGATTTCCCGACAGGTGATCTGCATTTCTTCCAGATAAACGCCTGCATTTTCATCCTTCTTTCCACGCCTTCGCTGTCCCGGATATTCCCGGCCAGCAATCCTCTCCCAGGCCTTCCGGATCGTCATCCCGCTGTCCAGAAGCACAGCAATCTGATCCACCATCTGAGGATACTCAAACAGAAGCTGCTCTTTTCGCTTCCGCTGCCGGTCTTTCTCATCCTGTCGGTCTTTTTGCTCCAGGCAAAAAGCCGCGACTGCGCCGATCAGAAGGAAAAACAGCCACCTGTATTCCTGCTCTCCTGTCCATACAACATGATATCCAGCCACTGTATCCGGAAGAGAAAACTGCGATGCTTCCCGACTGCTCTGCTCCGCTTCCTGCGCTTCCCGCAGAAGTTCATTCAGAATCCATTCCCGGCTTCCCTCCTCCGGCGGCAGAATCCGCAATCCGTATGTCTCAATCCTCACATAATCTCCGCAGGAAAATTCGACTGTCAGCTCCACCAGGGTTCCTTCCGCTCCAGCATCTTCCGATGCCGCAGTTTCTTCATTCTCTCCCGCTTCCGCCGCCGCAGTCTCCTCGCTGTCTTCACCCGCTTCCGTCTCCGCAGTCTCCTCGCTGTCCTCATCCATCTTCTCTTCGCTGTCCGTCATACTCTCTGCCGTAACAGTCCCATCCGTCTGCAGAGCTGTGCTGTCACTGCTCTCATAAGAAACCTGTACCAGCCCGCCGCACAACTCGGATACGAGATTCAGGTCCTGCCTCACTTCATTGGCGGAACTGTTATCCCCGAGATAACCGTCCTCCCACTCCGTAACGGCCTGCTCCAGCAACTCCAGGGATTCCTCTCTGCTTCGCTGCACAGCGGCAATTTCCAGTTCCATCTCCAATTCCTCTTCGTCGGTCTGCTCCTGCCCGTCCGTGTTACCCCCATCTTCCTCAGATCGCTGTAACCGAAAAGAGAATGTCTGTGTCCCGGCATCTCCGCCTTCCTCCCCGCGCTCCGCAATTCCAAGCATTTCTCCCATCTCCGCCTGATCCCGCATCCCGATTCCTATAGCCAGCAAAACCGACATGCCAAGGATCAGGACAGATTTCTTATGGGATTTCAGCATATTTTTTCTACATCTTTTGTTCGTCTTTAATCTTTGTTTCTTCATTCGATTGTGTCTCTCACACCGCTATATCTGTAATTCGCTCCGACCAGTACATACAGCACAGATACCCTCCAAGACAAATACTCATTACCAGAATTCCCAGAGCATTATGGTAGAGCGTGCTGACATAAGACGGTGAACTGACCGTTACAAACAACAGGATACCCGGCAGCAGAAAGTTCATCATCCTCTGCTCCATCTTCTTCGACGCTACGGCGTTCTCAATTTCCGTCAGAATCTCCGCCCGGCGCTGCATTCGTTCTGTCACTGAGCGGATAATCTCCGTCAGATTCCCGCCGCTTCTTTTTGCATAGGAAAACACTTCTGAAAAATCCCGGATTTCCTCCACATCGCTCTCATCAGCAAAATCCAGAAGAATTCTCTCCAACGGTTCACTCATAGACAGCCTTTGATTCATATACCGCATCTGTACGCAAAACTCCGCTTCCGGTCCGTATAATGCAGTCAACTCCTTTTCCGCCCTTCTCCACGCATTTTCCATGGAGTATCCCGCAACCAGGGAACCGGAAACCATCTGCATACCGGATATAAACTGCTGCTGTAAATTCTGCTTACACGTACGCCGCCACCGTTCCTTCCGGCTGCGCACGTATAACGGTATCAGAACAATCCCCAGCGCCATAGCCCAGACAGACCGGTAAAATACAAACGCTGCTCCCGCTGTCAGTAGAGCACCGGCCAAAACCTCCCGCAACAGTATCTTCGGAGGCAGCCGCGTATGATATGGTCCGCCTCGTTTTTTACTGCCGGCACAGGAATTTCTGATATTCCTCCGCCAGGCCTTCAGCCTGTAGTTTGCCGATGTGCTGCAGATTTTCCTTTTTTCCCACACCCCATAGATTTTTCCCTCCACTTCTTCCTTCTCCTGAAACCGATATAAAGCGCGAAGTTCTATTTTCCCGTCACGGATGCCGTCGATCTCCGAAACTTCCAGGACTTTTCTGCTCTTGTCCCTCAGCCGCCCCAGATGAACCAGAATATCAATTCCGGAGGCGATCTGTCTGCGAATTGCTTCCATCGGGAGATCCATAGCCATGAGAACCATCGTCTCCATCCGCGACAGCATATCCTCACTGCTGTTGGCGTGTCCGGTAGATAACGACCCGTCGTGTCCGGTATTCAGGCTCTGCAGCATATCCAGCGCCTCCCCGCCCCGGATCTCCCCGACAATGATCCGGTCGGGCCGCATCCGCAGGGCTGTCCGGATCAGATCGCGGATACTGATCTCCCGGGACCCACTGCCGTTGCTGCTTCTCGCCTCAAGCCTGACCAGATTTGACACAGACCTCCGCTGCAGCTCCGCGGAATCTTCGATGGTCACCACCCGCTGTTCAGAGGGAATATACGCCGAGAGAGCGTTCAGAAAAGTGGCTTTTCCGGAACCGGTGCCGCCCGACACAAAAATATTGTATCCTCCTTTTACCAGCAGAATCAGAAATTCCGCCACCTCTTCAGACAAAGAACCCAGTCTGATCAGGCGTTCCAGAGTCATGGGATCCTTTGAGAATTTACGGATAGAGACCACAGACCCGTCAACAGACACCGGGGACAGCACTACATTGACCCGAGAGCCATCCGCCAGCCTGGCATCCACAATGGGCTGCGCCTCATTGACCGTGCGGTTCACGCTCCCGACAATCTGCTGAATCACGTCCTCCAGCTTCGCCGGAGTCAGGCTGCCGCCCTCCCACGGATAAAGCTGCCCGTCTTTTTCATAAAAAATATGGTAAGGCCCGTTAATCATGATTTCCGTGATCATATCGTCATCCAGCAGATCCTGAATCACATCCAGTTTGCGAAAGGAATTAAAAATGTGTCTCTGATAATCCGCCCGCTCCTCCAGGGAGAGCAGGTGACTTTTTCCATACCGGCTGATTCCACGGGCAATCTGACTTAACAACTCCTCGTCAGATATCTCCCTGGTCATATCCATCTCATCCAGCAGCTGCTCCCGTATTTCCTGCCACTGTTCCCCCATACCTTACAGATCTCCTTTCTCTGCTCCATCCTTAACCGGATTTCACTCTTCCGGGCTGCTCATTCCATCTCCCGCCAGATATTTTCTGGCAATCTGCCCCAGTTCCCCCTCGGTCCATTCGTGGATCAGATGCTCTCCGCAGGCCTCCACCTGTACATCCGGCAGGACGATCTGCTCCACCGGAACCTGCCGCTCCCCCAGACACAGACGGATAAATCTCTGCCACTCCTGCCTGCTGCATTCCGCCAGACCGCCCCGCCCGGTCAGATGAAAAACCCGGTAAGCCCGGCGGAAAAACTGCTCGATCCCGCAGCAGCTTGTCCCCAGCATGACC
>JAJQAD010000127.1 GCA_021204005.1 Clostridiales bacterium | reverse complement strand
AACTAAAATCCACTATTGAATGCAAAAGTAGAATTTACTTTTTCATTTTTCGATTCACAAATCAAGAGAAATAGGACTATCATTTTTCTGAGGAATGTTGTATAATGCTTCCAGTGAGTGTCTCAGACTGTCTCACATACGTCAATTCTTGGTAGCTGCCGGAGCATGGAGCAGTTACATTTCTGACAGGAACCCCCTTAAATATATGTGATACACGGATAGCAATAAACTGGAGGTAGGAATGAGAGAAAAATATGAAAGTCTTTCACTGGCTGTTTTGAAAGATCTTGCGAAGGCGCGCGGAATGAAGCGGATTTCCACTTTGAAAAAGGGGGAACTGATTGAGCGCATGCTTTTACAGGACGAGCAGGATGCACAGGCGGCGAGAGAAAAAGAAGAACAGGCAGCGGCACAGAATGCGCAGAGTTCTGAGGAAGAAAGCCGGGCAGAAGAAGAGACCGGTAAGAAAAATGTCTATGATATTCCGCTCGAAGAGCAGAAACCGGAGAAAAAGAACCATATTTCAGATGAGAACCGCTATCACGAGAAAAAAGACGGCGGTGAACAGGAGAGTGAAGAGAAAGCGCCGGTTGCCGGACAGCACCAGAGAAGAAAAACGGATGCTGTGAGTGAAGAACAGAGATGGTCGAAGAAATCAGGAGCAACGGGCGGATTTCAGAGAAGAGACGGCGATCAGCGGCAGAGAATGTCATGGGATGACAGGAAACACGCGCCGGCTGCCAGAGATGGCCGTCAGGAGGAAGGCAGGCAGAGGACGGCACGCCCGTCCGGCGGAAAGACAGATGATTTTTCCGATGAGCGTCTGCGTACAATTGATGACCGAACTGTACAGAAGATGGAGACGGAGGGAATCTCCATGGCAGATCTGGATAGCGGAGAAAAGGCCGATGGCATTCTTGAAGTGATGCCGGACGGATATGGCTTTATCCGCTGTGAGAATTATCTTCCGGGAGATCAGGATGTGTACGTATCCCCATCGCAGATCCGTCGTTTTAAGTTAAAAACGGGGGATATTATTTCCGGAAACAAGAGAATCCGCTCCCAGGGGGAGAAGTTTTCCGCATTATTATATATTTCCACAGTAAATGATATCAGTCCTTCGGTGGCGGCTCAGAGGACTCCGTTTGAAGACCTGACACCGATCTTTCCCAACGAACGGCTCAGGCTGGAGAGACCTGCTCAGGCGGGGGCTGTGAGTTCCTCGCGGATGGCCATGCGTATTGTAGATCTGATTGCCCCGGTTGGTAAGGGACAGCGCGGTATGATCGTATCCCAGCCGAAAGCAGGTAAAACAACCCTTTTAAAAGAGATTGCCGCTTCTGTGAAGTCGAATAATCCGGATATGCATCTGATCATTCTTCTGATTGATGAGCGCCCGGAGGAAGTGACAGATATTAAGGAGGCAATCGAGGGGGAGAATGTGGAGGTAATCTACTCCACTTTTGATGAGCTTCCGGAACATCACAAGCGTGTCTCTGAGATGGTGATTGAGCGGGCGAAGCGCCTGGTAGAGCATAAGAAAGACGTGATGATTCTTCTGGACAGCATTACTCGTCTCGCCCGGGCATACAACCTGGTGGTTCCGCCCAGCGGACGTACGCTCTCCGGCGGTCTGGATCCCGCGGCACTGCATATGCCGAAGCGGTTTTTCGGCGCGGCGAGAAATATGCGCGAGGGCGGCAGTCTGACGATCCTTGCCACCGCGCTGGTGGATACCGGCAGCCGCATGGACGATGTCGTTTATGAGGAGTTTAAGGGCACCGGCAACATGGAGCTGATTCTCGATCGGAAGTTATCAGAAAAGCGTATTTTCCCGGCGATTGACATCGTAAAATCCGGCACCCGCAGAGAGGATCTGCTGTTGACTCACGATGAAAAGGAAGCTGTGGATATTATGCGGAGGTCATTGAATGGTATGAAAACAGATGATGCCGTGGAATCGATTCTGCGGATGTTTTTAAAGACCAGAAACAACCGGGAATTTATCAGCCAGGTCCGGCACAGAAAGTTTTTCTAACTGTTTCGGATGCGCAAGCAGACGTTAAAGCGCGTAAGCGCAAATTTTGCGAATGTGGAAGTTGGGGTGGATGCTCTACTGAACGTCCAACCGCACAGGTAGAAATTTTTCTGGGTTGATGCGAAAAAAGGATATTGCATTATAAAAAACAGCGTGCTATAATACATGCGTTGTGTATTAACAAGTTTATTGTGTTTCGACAGGCCGACGGCAGAGGCACAAAGAAATTTGGTATGAGAGGTGAATCAGATGAGAGCAGATATACATCCGGATTATTATCAGGCGACCGTGACCTGCAACTGTGGCAACACATTTGTGACAGGTTCCACGAAAAAGGACATTCACGTTGAGATTTGTTCCAAGTGCCATCCGTTCTACACAGGCCAGCAGAAGGCTGCACAGGCCCGCGGACGTATTGATAAGTTCAATCGTAAGTACGGTCTTACAAAATAGCAGATGTATGGAAAAGCAAGCCTCCGGTCATATTTTCGGATGGCAGTTTCGTCATGGTTTTACACGTCGAAGCTGTTATGCCGGAAGATATGGTTGGGGGCTCATTTTTACATGTTTTGAGTGTTTTGAGGAGTTGTGTGTATATGAAGTACTCAGGTATCGGCGGACAGTCTGTCATGGAAGGCGTCATGATGCGAAACGGAAAAAATTACGCTGTCGCCGTTAGAAAACCGGACCATGAGATTGAAGTGAAGGTGGAAAAAAACAAGGGATCCCTCTTCAATGAGAGATGGAATAAGGTTCCGCTGGTCAGGGGAGCCTTAAGTTTTATCGATTCTCTTGTGCTTGGCATGTCCACGCTGATGTATTCAGCCTCCTTTTTTGAAGATGAGGAGGAAGAACAGCGGGAGAAAAAGAAGGAGATCGATCCGGATAAAGCGGAAAAGAAGGAGAAAGCCCTGATGGGAGGAACGGTGACGTTCTCAATCATACTGGCTGTGGCAATCTTTATGCTTCTGCCGTACTATCTTTCCCAGCTTTTCCAGCGCTTTGTCACGGAAAACGCTACCGCAACGGCGATTTTTGAGGGAGTTCTCCGCCTGGTTATATTTGTGGGATACATTGTTCTGATTTCCCGGATGGAAGATATCCAGAGGGTATTTATGTACCACGGCGCGGAGCATAAATGCATCAACTGCATTGAGCACGGAATGGACCTGACGGTGGAAAATGTCAGAAAAAGCTCGAAGGAGCATAAGCGCTGCGGCACTAGCTTTCTTGTGTTTGTGATGGTGCTCACGATCATTTTGTATCTGTTTATCCGCGTGGATTCCCATGTGATGCGTGTGGTGATCCGCCTGTTGCTGATTCCGGTGATCGCAGGAGTTTCCTATGAGTTTCTGCGGCTGGCAGGGAGGTCTGAAAATCGTATTGTCCAGATCTTAAGTAAGCCCGGGCTCTGGATGCAGCGCCTCACCGTGCGGGAGCCGGATGATGAGATGATTGAGGTGGGTATCGCCTCCGTGGAAGCGGTATTTGACTGGAGGACTTTTGTCGAGGAAGTCCGGAGCGAAGAGTATTCTGAAAATCCGGATGTCGCTGATCAATCTTCTTGAAATGCGGCATTTCATTTTTCGGGAATGGACAGTGCTGAGACAGGCAGAACGGAGAAGTTATGACATACAGGGACGCCAAAGGCAAGGCTGTCGCCAGACTGCGGGCTGCCGGTATTGAAAATGAGGCTGCGGAGAGTGCTTTTCTGCTTGAGCATGCCTGCGGCACGGATCTGAATTTTTACCTGCTCCATCAGGCGGAGGAGATGCCGCAGGAAAAGGAAAGCCATTTTTTCCAAATAGTAAAAAAACGCTGTGAACGTATTCCGCTCCAGCATCTGACCGGTGTGCAGGAGTTTATGGGACTGCCGTTTTTTGTGAATGAGCATGTGCTGATTCCGCGCCAGGATACGGAGCTGCTGGTGGAGGAGGCGGTGAGAGTTCTGCGCGGAGAGCTGGATGAAAGTATTTTATCGTCGCCGAATCCGGATATGCCGTCAGTGTCAGGAAACGATGCACAGGAAAAATATCCGATTAGTAAACTTCAGAACTTTCATATTCTGGATCTGTGTACCGGGTCCGGCTGTATTGCAATCAGTCTGAAATCCTTTTTCCGGCATGCATTTGTCTGCGGAACAGATATTTCCACTGAGGCTCTTGAAATGGCAAACATCAATGCAGTGGCCAATCATACGGAAATAACTTTTATTGAGAGTGATCTCTTTTCGGAGGTTTCCGGAAAGTTTCATATGATCGTTTCCAATCCACCCTATATTCCGAGCGCGGAGATTCCGGCACTGATGCCGGAAGTGAGGGATCATGAGCCGCATCTTGCGCTTGACGGAGATCAGGATGGTCTTGCTTTTTACCGCAGAATCACAGCAGAATGTCCGGATTATCTGTTTCCGGGAGGCTTTTTACTTTTCGAGATCGGATATGACCAGGGCGATGCGGTCTCCGCACTGATGCGCGAAAAGGGTTTCGAGGACATCGAGGTAATACAGGACCTGGCCGGACTGGACCGCGTAGTGCGAGGAAGGCTTCCGTGACAATAAGAGAAACAGATGGTATGCGGACATGCACAGATGTTGAGTTGTTCTTTTGGCGAGCGTAAGTTGACGGGGAAAACCGCTGTTTTTTCGAGTCCTTGCCCGTATGATTAGTAATCACGATATATATAACATAGATTTTAAGGAGAGTTAGTTATGTTTGACAAATTAGAACACGCGCTTCTTCGGTTTGAAGAGCTGTTGAACCTGCTCAGCGAACCGGATGTGGCAAGTGATACGAAACGGTTTCAGGCTTTGATGAAAGAGCAGGGGGAGCTTGCTCCCATTGTGGAAGCCTACAAAGAGTATAAAAAATGTAAAGAGAATATCGAGGACAGCCTTTCTATGCTGCAGGAGGAATCCGATGAGGAGCTGCGGGAACTGGCGAAAGAAGAATTAAACGAGTCGAAAGCCAGAGTGGAAGAACTTGAGCAAAAGCTGAAGATTCTTCTTCTCCCGAAAGACCCGAATGATTCCAAAAATGTTATTGTGGAAATCCGCGCCGGAGCAGGCGGAGATGAGGCGGCGTTGTTTGCGGCGGAAATTTACCGCATGTATGTACATTATGCCGAGTCCAGACACTGGAAGGTGGAGACGATGGATGTGGAGGAAATCGGCATCGGCGGCATGAAATTTGTCAGTTTTATGGTCAGCGGCCAGGGCGCGTATTCGTATCTGAAGTACGAATCCGGTGTGCACCGGGTGCAGCGCGTTCCGGAGACGGAGTCCGGCGGGCGAATCCACACGTCCACCATTACTGTGGCAATCATGCCGGAGGCTGAGGAAGTGGATGTACAGATCGATATGAACGATTGCAAGTTCGATGTGTTCCGTGCGTCCGGAAACGGCGGTCAGTGCGTCAACACGACAGATTCCGCTGTACGGCTGACACATATTCCCACCGGAATTGTGATTTCCTGCCAGGATGAGAAATCACAGCTGAAAAATAAGGACAAAGCGCTGAAGGTGCTGCGTGCCAAGCTGTACGATCTGGAGTGTCAGAAAGCCCACGATGCGGAGGCGGAAGCCAGAAGAAGCCAGGTGGGAACGGGCGACCGGTCGGAGAAGATTCGTACCTATAACTTCCCGCAGGGCCGTGTTACGGATCACCGGATTAAGCTGACCTTATATAAACTGGACAGCATCATGAACGGAGATATCCAGGAGATCATTGACGCCTTGATCGCGGCTGACCAGGCGGCAAAGCTGGCTAATATGAGTGAGTGAGGGTCAGACCCCGGTAAAAATCGATAAGCTTTATGAAAAAAATATGAACTCGCTTTGCTGTCCGGTGAAACCGGATTCCAGAAACATCTGTCTGTAAGTGATATTGAGAATGAATGGGAAGATAGCAACAGGATAATAAGAGGGGTAATAAATTATGAGCACAATGAAAGAGAGAATGCATACGGGGGATTTATATCTTCCGGGAGATAAGGATATCCACATTGAGCAGACGAAATGTCAGGAGAAATTGTATGATTTTAACCAGACACGGCCGTCGGAGTTCGATCGCCGTCAGGCTATCATGAAGGATATGTTTGCGGAGATTGGGGACGGCTGCTATATCGAGCCGCCGCTCCACGCCAATTTCGGCTGCAAGTTTGTCCATTTCGGGAGCGGCATTTATGCCAATTATAATCTGACTCTCGTGGATGACACGCATATCTACGTGGGCGACGATGTAATGTTCGGACCGAATGTGACGCTGGCCACGGCAGGACACCCGATCTGCCCCGAACTGCGCGGAGGCGCTTATTTTCAGTATAATATGCCGATTCATATCGGGAAAAACTGCTGGCTCGGAGCCGGTGTGCTCGTTATGCCCGGTGTGAACATCGGAGAGAATACTGTGATTGGCGGCGGAAGCGTGGTGACGAAAGATATCCCGGCAAACGTTGTCGCTGTGGGTAATCCATGCCGGGTTCTACGCGAAATTAATGAGCACGACAGAGAGTATTATTTTAAAGATCGGAAGATTGATTACGATAAGCTGTAAAGTGCCGCGTCAGGATCTCAGCCATGATCGTGATGTGCTTCTTTTCGAATTTCTTATAATCGAAGCGACATTTCCCTTCCGGCAGAGCTTCGCACATTCCTTCCAGACGCTTGGTGAGCAGATAGGTCTTGATAATTTTCTGGTCGATCTCCCAGCGCTGACGGCCGTCCTCATAGGAGACAGATGGATCATAATCTACCAGTTCCCTGCGGATGGAGCGGATCATTTCGGCGAGATAGTCGATCTGTCTGCCCAGGCGGATGGGGAAGATCCATTTGTTGGCGGCGAGTGCGATCGCTGCACCGGCCAGTGTGTAGAGCAGACGCAGTCCGAGCATGAGTGAAATGTTCGAATCCAGCGTACTGATGGCCAGTGCTGAGCAGGTGATATATGCCACAGTGGGACCATACCCATTGGCACCGTAGATCATAAAATTCGCAATCGTCATAATCGCTACTCTGGCGTAAAATCCGTCAAACAGAGAAAAGAGAACCAGACAGATGACAATGCCTGCGATGGTGCCGCCCACGCGCTGGCGGATGCGCTGCCTGGTATGATCCGTAAAGGGAATCATCATAAAAAAGACCGAGATAACCAGCCAGTAAGCGTTCGGCAGGGAGGAAGACCACGCGAACGCCAGGCACGGAGTCAGTGTGATCACCTGCCGTAAAGCAAAGCGAAGCCGGAAGCTGCGGATGTCCGGCTTTTTTAAACGAAAATTGAGCCGGTGGTAATCGGCAGTCGGTGTTACGTTCTCAAACTGGTAGCGAAAATCCTGATACAGTTTTTCTGCGAGAGACAGATTCTCACGGTTCCCGGAATCCATCGTCAGAAAATTAAAAATCTGGAAAAACAGGATAAAACGGCAATACCAGTTTGTTTTCCCTTTTGGAAAAATGCTGGCGCGGTTGTAGGCGTAGATTTCGGCGCTGGCTTTTTTATTAATATCGCAGAGACCGGTGTGAAGCCGATCAGCTTTCGCGGTGTGTTCTTCACTAATAATATCGGCGTTGCCTGCAGCTATCGTTTGTGATGCGTATGCTTTGCATAAATCAAGCTGGTTTTCACAGATCTCAAATCCTTCCCACAGATACCCCGGCAGCGGATTCTGTTTTCCTTTGATTCTGGTCAGTACAAAAGTGAAAACAAACACCAGGACAAAAGTGGCGAGCAGCGCCGCAATTCTGTTTCCCAGGGCGGACAGCGTCCGGGCAGGCGCAATCTGAAAGAAGATAAGCGCCATGCCGGCCGGAAAATAATTGTTCGGGTTGTACTCGTCAATGAGGATATAAGCGATCCAGAACAGTCCAAGCACATTGATCAGAATGCACAGCGGCAGATTCATGACTGCCAGAAACGCCAGCACAGCCATCGCGAGAAAGATGGCAAAGTTTTTGATCATGCATTCGTAATGATTGCGCATGGTGCGGTAGCGCAGAAAGGAAAGCGTCGCAAAGGGACCGATCATGGTATTCTCCGAGCCGAAGAGATAGTAAGTCATAAAAAAGATCAGCGTAGCCATGATGGTGGGCGCGATCGCACCTTTTATAGTTGGTATCAGTTTTTTATAATTGTGTTTTGCAAATTTATTCATATCAGAAGTATAGCAATAAAACTGTTTTTGCACAAGTTTTGATTCTTACTATTCACAGCCCTCCACTCCACATTCGCAAAAAGCAGCCGTTTACAAAAAAAGAAGTGACCTATCCATAAAACTGTGCTATACTAAAACGTAATGATTTGACGACGAATGGAAAATCCGGGAGGAGTTATATGAGAGTTGGCATGGGATATGATGTGCACAGGCTTGTGGAAGGGAGAAAGCTGATCCTCGGCGGTGTGGAGATACCGCATACGCATGGGTTGCTGGGACATTCTGACGCGGATGTTCTTCTTCACGCGATCATGGATGCGCTTCTGGGGGCGGCGGCCCTGGGGGATATCGGAAAGCATTTTCCTGACACAGACGAGCAGTACAGGGGGATTTCCAGTCTTGAGCTTTTATCCCGTGTGGGTGAACTTCTCGCACAGAAGAATTACGTGATCGAGAATATCGACGCCACGGTAATTGCCCAGCAGCCGAAGCTGCGTCCCTATATCTCTCAGATGGAGGATAACGTCTCGGAAATTCTCGGATTGGAAACCGGTCAGGTGAATGTCAAAGCGACGACGGAAGAACATCTCGGCTTTACCGGCAGGGAGGAAGGCATCGCAGCCAACGCAATCTGCCTGCTTTCTACTATTTATGAAAATAGTGTGACAGTCGCGGACAGTGAGAACGGATGCGCCGGGTGCAGCGTCTGTGCCGGCATCGGAACGGAGGACAGGTAAATGAATGAATTTGAGGATATTATCCGTAAATTTCAGGTTGAGGGAGAGATTACGGAAGTCAGGCCGCTGGGACACGGCAGTGTCAACCACACATATGAAATTCAGTGCGGCGGCGTGGCCTACGTGCTTCAGGAAATCAATCATATTGTATTCAAATATCCTGTCGAGGTGATGAACAATCTGTTCCAGGTGACAGAATATCTGAAAAACGTCATTATAAAAGAAGGACGGGATCCGGACCGCGAGACGATCTCCTATATCCGGACGCGGGCAGGTAATCAGCTGCTCCAGACCGAGCGCGGCAGTTATTTCCGTCTCTACCGGATGATCTGCTGCGGTGAGGAGATGCAAAAGCCGGATTCTGTCCAGACAGCTTATGAGGCGGGGCGGATTCTGGGACAGTTTCACCGGCGCCTGCGGGATTTTGATACCAGACAGCTCTCTTTTACCATGCCGAAAGTCCATGATATGAAAAAAGTGATGAACTCCTTTGTGGCGGCAGTTCGGGCGGATATCTGTTTCCGCACGTCTGACTGCCAGGAACAGATCCAGTTTGTCCTGGAGCGTTCTAAAAAGCTTTCGCTGATTATGGATGCGGTGCAGGCGGGAGAAATTCCGCTTCGTGTGACGCACAATGACACACATTACAGCAATATCCTCGTGGATCCCGATACAAAAAAAGCAATCTGTCTGATTGACCTGGATACGGTGATGCCCGGCGTTTCCATTCTGGATTTCGGCGATTCTGTCCGCGCGGCTGCCGCAACTTACGATGAGGATGAGCGGTCGGGAGACATTGAACTTGACCTTGAGATGTATCGTTTCCAGCTGCAGGGCTATGCCGATGAGATGGGCAGAGTGCTCACGGCAACCGAAAAAGAACTGATCAACTATGCGGTCTGGCTGATGTGTCTGGAGCGGGGCATCCGTTATCTGACCGATTACCTGAACGGCGATCAGAATATCACGGATTTTTCTTATGAACAGCAGAATCTGTACCGCGCGGTGAACCAGTTTTTCCTGGTTCTTGATATAGAAGAAAAAAAGGATGATATGCAGGAAATCTCGGAATCTGTGTTTCAGAGGAACTAAAAAATTGTAGCAGAAAGGAACTGACTGATTATGAAGCTTTATAATACATTGACAAAACGGAAAGAAGACTTTGTCCCCCTCGAGGAGGGAAAAGTCAGCATGTATGTCTGCGGTCCTACCGTATATAATTATATCCACATCGGGAACGCGCGGCCGATGATTGTGTTCGACACGGTGCGGCGCTATCTCGAATATAAGGGATATGATGTAAATTATGTATCAAACTTTACGGATGTGGATGACAAGATCATCAAAAAATCTGTGGAGGAAGGCGTCTCCGCGGAAGAGATATCCCGGCGCTATATCAAAGAGTGTCAGAAAGACATGGCGGATATGAATGTGAAACCGGCCACGACCCACCCGTTGGCCACGCAGGAGATCGACGGCATGCTGGACATGATCGGGACATTGATTGAAAAGGGATATGCCTACGCGGCGGAAGATGGTACCGTGTACTACCGCACGCGGAATTTTAAGGGATATGGCAAGCTTTCCGGGAAAAATATTGATGATCTTGAGGCGGGACACAGGGATATCCAGGTATCCGGAGATCTGAAGGAGGATCCGCTGGATTTTGTGCTCTGGAAGCCGAAGAAAGAGGGGGAGCCTTACTGGGAGTCTCCCTGGTGCGAGGGGCGTCCGGGCTGGCATATTGAGTGCTCTGTCATGGCAAAGAAATATCTCGGCGATGAGATTGACATTCACGCCGGCGGCGAGGATCTGATTTTCCCTCATCACGAAAATGAGATTGCCCAGAGCGAGGCGGCAAACGGCACGCAGTTCGCAAAATACTGGATGCACAACGCATTTTTAAATATCGATAATAAAAAAATGTCAAAATCCCTGGGGAATTTTTTCACGGTCCGTGAGATTGGGGAAAAGTATGACCTCCAGGTACTGCGTTTCTTCATGCTCTCCGCTCATTACCGGAGCCCGCTGAACTTCAGTGCAGATCTCATGGAGGCTGCGAAGAGCGGTCTGGACCGCATCGTGACGGCAGCGGAGAACTTAAAGCGCCTTTCCGCCCATGCCGCTGACGGAGCAATGACAGATGAGGAGCGGGAATTATACGCGCAGTCAGAACAGTTTGTGGAGAAGTTTGAAGCGTCCATGGACGACGATTTTAACACGGCTGATGCGGTCTCCGCCGTATTTGAGCTGGTAAAATTCTGCAACACGAATGCTTCCGCAGATCATACAAAGGAGTATCT